>DATCZZ010000218.1:0-2438 GCA_036525635.1 Psychromonas sp.
CAAGAATGCGACCCGCAGATGTGCAATATTCACCGGCGGTTATAGTTGTCCGCTAATGACTAACCAACAATATGGTGCTTGCCAAGCAGATGTACGGTGCTAGCCTGAGGGCCTTCATCACCGGGCTCTTCAACAAAGCGGACCTCACTGCCTATTGTGAGGGAATCGAACTCCCCATCAACCAGACTATTTCGGTGAAAGTAGATCTCTCTTCCATCTGCCGTCAGTATCCTGCCGAAATCCTGATCACTTATAATCGCGGAGATTTTGCCATGGCCGGGGAGCTCATGTTTTTTCACTTTACCGCGCTGCTTTCTGGTAAAGTCCTGCAGCTGTCTGCGTAACGATTTAAAGGCATCGCGTATAGCCACATAGGCATCTTCGTGTGCGTGATTTTCCTGCGCTGAGCGGTTCACCAAAAGTTCGCCATCAGGCAGCGTCAGGTCGATGGAGACGTGAAACAACTTACCCTGCCGGTGGTGGGCGTGGGGTTGTTCGATCACCACATGGCAAGCCATAATATGCTCATAAAATTCATCCAGTTTTGCGACCCTTTCGCGAATATTGGCTTCAACTGCATCTGAGTGCGGCATATCGCGAAAGGTTATCTGTAGCGGCTGTTTCATAAATCAAACCCTTTTCTGTTAAACCTGTGTATTAAATATAGTACATTGTGGAACAGCAAAAAAATTATCGACAAACCCGGCCAAATAAATCAAAAAATATTTGCAAACAGTCCTTTTGGTGGACATTTTTCTTGCCGCTGAAAAAAACAGTGCTCAGTCAGGGACTAAATTCCCGCAAAAATCAACGCCATTAGTAAACAGGCGAGGGGCTTTAATCTATACAGCAAATTCAGTCACGAGAAATGGATCGAATTCCTGCCTGATGCTTTTGATACATACATGGCTTTATCTGCTTTTTTGATTAAATCAATCGACTTTATCCCGTCATCAGGGAATAGTGAGATCCCAATAGATGAGCCTATTTCAAGGGTGATACCGCAGACTTCAATCGGCTTGTTAATAGAGCTTAAAATTCGCCTGGCAACATGCAGGATGTCATCTTTTGCTTTGGGGTTATTGAGCACGAAAATAAATTCATCTCCGCCTAAACGGGCGGCAATATCTGACTGTCGTACTAATTCCAACAGTCTTTTAGAGATGACTTTAAGCAAATCATCCCCTACATTGTGGCCAAATTTATCATTAATCAATTTAAAACCATCAAGGTCAAGGAACATCACCGCCAGGTTGTTCTGCTGACGTTCACAATTAATTATTTTTTGCTCTAAGCGTTCCATCAATAAGGTTCGGTTTGGCAAATCAGTCAAGGCATCATGAAAAGCCAAATGCTTTAGATGTTCATCTTTATGCCAAAGGTCAGTAATATCGCTAAATACCGAGACATAGCGCAGAGGCCTGCCTTCCTCATCCCGCACCATGCTAATACTCAGCCGCTCTAAAAAAAGAGCGCCATCTTTCCTGCGATTCCATATTTCACCATACCACTGCCCCTGCGTGGCTAGCTTTTCCCACATTAAGGCGTAAAACGCTTGATTGTGGCGATAAGATTTAAGAAGGCGAGGCGTCTGGCCGATCGCTTCATCTGCGCTGTAACCGGTAATATCACTAAAGGCTGGATTAACTGACAAAATAATACCAGTGACATCGGTTATCACAATACCATCAAGGGTACTGCCAAAAACACAAGCTGCTAATTTTAGCTGAGCCTCGGTCTCCTTCAGATCAGTGACCTCACTCGATTGAATTGAAAAACCTTTAACAGAGCCATCAAAATCAAAATCGGGAATGTAATGCGCGAGGATATTACTCGTACTGCCGTTTGCTTTTTTCAGCGTCCGCTCAAAGCGCTGCGCTTCGCCTGCTAAAACATTTTGGATATATGGCTTATTCAAGGCATATAACTTCTCTCCGGCTAACTCCTTAAATGAAACTCCAACAATATCTTTTGCAGGCTGAGTGTACCATTTGTTAAAAGCAGTATTAGCAAATTGGCAACGTAACTCTTTATCCCAATAGCCAATCATATTCGGCATGGAATCAATAATTTTTCTAATAAATTGCAGGTTTTGAGCTGCAGAGTGAGATGCTGATTGTTCTTTTTTTAGCTGTATTTGAGTACGTTTTAGACTGCGATGAAGATAAGAGAGATAGAGACATACCATGACAAAAAACACTATCTCTAGCAGTTCGGAAAGGTTATTTATCAACGGATGCGCTGCAAATAGTGGCCAGATAAAAATAAGAGTTAAAGATGCCAACAAGGTTGCCATTAAAGCAGCTGAAATGCCATAATAAAGCATTGCTGCAATCACTGCCGGATAAAAAGTTAAGCAAGTAATTTCTTCTCCAATGCTTGCAACGGCCATATGCGCAAAACTGTGGCAAAAAAACTGATAAGTAAAAGGGCAACAC
>DATCZZ010000219.1:0-3835 GCA_036525635.1 Psychromonas sp.
AGCAGAATAACTTCCTGGGCAGCGGCGATAAAGTCGGTTTTGAAGTGAAAAATAATCAATACAATACTAGCGCAAGTATTGACTATACCACGCCTTATATTACCAGGGATGGGGTAAGTGGCGGCGGTCGGATTTTTTACAATAAATTTGAAGCCGGCGACGCAAATATTGTTGATTATACCAATACAACTTATGGCGTGCGTTTAAATACCGGTTTTCCGGTGAATGAGGTAAACCGCTTAGGTTTTAGTGTCGGTTGGGAAAATAATGGTATTTCACAATTAAAATCTTATGAGCAACTAAGACAATTTTGGGATATTTACGGCTCAATGCTAGCGTCTGATGGCTCGGTCGAGTTTCAAAACTTCGATATTTCCGTTAACTGGACAAGAAATAACCTGGACAAGGGGCAGTTGGCAACGCAGGGTACAAAACATTCTTTATGGGGTAAAATGACTATTCCCGGCTCTGATTTGCAATATTTCAAAGTTAATTTTGATATCAGCAATTACCAGCGCATTACCGAGGAAGGGGACTGGACGACGCTTTTAAGAGCCTCCGCGGCATATGGTAACGGTTACGGAAAATTTGAAGGTAATGACCAGATTTTACCTTTCTTTGAAAATTATTATGTCGGCGGTTACCGCACCCTGCGTGGTTTTGCAAGCAACACCGTCGGGCCTCGTGCTATGTATATTGACAACACCGGCGGAACGGTCTTGACGGACAGTGCTATTGGCGGCAACGCCAAGTATACTCTGAGCGGAGAAGTGATTTTTCCTGTGCCTTTCGTAGATGAAGCCTACTCCCGACAAATACGCGCGAGTCTGTTTATTGATGCCGGTGAAGCATGGGATACGGAATTTAATTACGATTATTATAGCCAGCTGGGGTGCTCATATAATTGTGCTTATTTTGCTGATTATTCCAAACCGGGTAGAATGCGCGTCTCCTGGGGTAGTCAGGTGACTTGGGTCTCTCCGATGGGGCCTCTGATCTTTACCTTGGCATGGCCTTTAAAAGAGTATGCGGGAGATACCACTGAAGTATTCTCATTTAATATTGGGCAAACTTTCTAAGTGGTGATTTAGCAATCTAAAAATGCAGGCAGCAGATGCTTAAGAGCAGGTTGCATAAAGTTGTTTAATAAAAAATATAAATTTTATCAAGGAGTTAAAGAATGAAAACGTTTTTTAAAGTAGTTTCATTAGCCGTTACACTGGTTTCCGTTTCCTATCTGAATGCGGCACAAGCAGCACAAAAAATTGCCGTTGTATATCCGTCAAAAATTATGCAGGAATCTCCGCAGCGCGACAAAATTATTAAAAAATTAGAATCTGAATTTAAAAGCCGCTATCAGGATCTGCAGGTATTAGAAAATGAGATTACTAAACTGGAAAAGACACTTAAACGTGATGCTGAATTAATGGGCAAAGATAAAGCAACAGAGATGAAGCGTCAGGCAGAGGTTAAATTATCCGAGTACAACTTAAAACGCAAAGCATTTGAAGAAGATAACCGACGCCGGCAGGCTGAAGAACAACAAAAAGCCGTTGCTTTATTACGCGATGTTGTCGATCAGATCGCGGCAAAAGAGGGGTATGATCTTATTCTAAACGGTGAGCAAATTGTTTTTGCTAAAACTGCTTTAGATATTTCAGACCGTGTTATTAAAGAAATCAGTAAAAAGTAGGTTAGTGAAGATGGCATATAATTTAGCGCACCTAGCAAAGCAACTAAATGCCCAACTGCATGGCGATGCTGATCTGCAAATAACGCGCCTGGCAACCTTTGACAACGCATCTCAGGGAGACATTACTTTCGTTTCGGATAAAAAATTACTATCCAGATTGGATGAATGTACGGCGAGCGCGATAGTATTACCGAATGCTTTTAAAGAGGCTTATCAGGGTAATGCGCTGTTTATGGATAACCCTTATGTCGGTTATGCGTTATTAGCGAAGATTTTTGATATTACGCCCAATCCACAAGCTGGGATCGCCGCATCGGCGGTCATTCATGCAACTGCCCGAATAGGTGATAACGTGACTATTGCCGAGCATGTTGTGATTGAAGAAGGTGTGGTGATTGGCGATCATTGTCAGATTATGGCTAATGTGGTGATTGGCCAGTACAGCATCATAGGCGAGCAGAGCAGAATCTACCCTAACGCGACCATTTATCACCAAAGTCAGTTAGGTGAACGCTGTATTATTCATGCCAATACGGTTATTGGCTCGGATGGTTTTGGTAATGCGCCTTATCAAGGTACTTGGGTTAAAATTCCGCAAATAGGCAAAGTTATTATTGGTAATGATGTTGAAATTGGTGCATCGACAACGATTGACCGTGGCGCGCTCTCTCATACTATTATTGCGGATGGCGTCAAAATTGATAATCAATGCCAAATTGCACATAATGTTTCAATTGGCAAGCATACTGCAATAGCAGGGGGCTCAAATATTGCGGGTAGTACTAAGATAGGTGAAAACTGTATTATCGGCGGCAGTGTTGCCATGAATGGCCATATCAACATCACCGATAATGTCGTAATTACCGGCGACAGCATGGTAATGCGCAGCATTACGGAACCCGGTATTTACTCATCGGGTGTTCCGGCACAAAAAAATAAAGCATGGCGTAAAACAACCGCTTATACGTTAAAGATTGATGATCTATTCAGACGTGTAAAAGAACTTGAACAACAACTACAAGATAAAAATTAAGGAATAATCGTGACCAACGAATTAAATTCATTAGATATCAAAGAGATCATGGATCTTTTACCGCATCGTTACCCATTTTTATTGATCGACCGTGTTATTGATTATGTACCAAAAGAAAGGCTGCACGGGATTAAAAATATTTCCTTTAATGAGCCGCAATTTACCGGGCATTTTCCAGGAACACCAATATATCCAGGTGTTATGATTCTTGAATCATTGGCGCAGGCAACAGGAGTACTTGCCTTTGCAACGTTCGGCAAACCAGCTGAAAATGAACTTTATTTCCTGGCCTCAATGGATAAAGTTCGTTTTAGAAGACCCGTAGTGCCTGGAGATGTGTTAGATCTTGAAGTTATTTATCTTAAAGATCGCCGTGGCATGGGTAAATTTGAGTGTGTCGCAAAAGTGGATGGAGAGATCGCTTGTGAAGCGATGATCATGTGTGCAAGAAGAGAGATTTAATGACTAATAAAATGGCAATGATTCACCCAACGGCGATTGTGCATGAAAATGCAATAATCGGAGATAATGTGGAAATTGGACCTTATACAATTATTGGCGATCGCGTTGAAATTGGTGATAATTGTTGGGTTGCACCGCACGTTGTTATCAAAGGTCCCACTAAAATCGGTAAAGGTAATAAAATTTTCCAATTTGCTTCAGTTGGGGAGGATTGCCAGGATCTAAAATATAACGGGGAAGAAACTTTCCTGGAGATTGGTGACAATAATGTGTTCCGTGAAAGTTGTACTATCCATCGCGGAACGGCTCAAGATCAGGGCACGACACGTATCGGCAATAATAATTTGCTGATGGCTTATGTGCATGTGGCGCACGATTGTATTCTTGGGGATAATATTATTTTATCCAATAATGCAACATTGGCCGGCCATACCAAGCTGGCTAATAATGTCATTATAGGTGGTCTTTCTGCACTGCATCAATTTACTCGCGTGGGTGAATTTGCCATGATTGGCGGCTGCTCTGCGGTAAATAAAGATATTCCGCCTTACTTTATGGCGACAGGAAATTATGTGCAGGCGCAGGGTATTAACTCTGTCGGTTTAAAACGTCGTGGTTTTGACAGTAAAGCGATTATGGAAATAAAA
>DATCZZ010000220.1:0-3681 GCA_036525635.1 Psychromonas sp.
TTTATTGACGCGGTTAAAAAATCCGGTGCAAAACTGTGGCCCGTCGACAGTGAACACAATGCTATTTATCAGGCGCTATCACCAAAGTTGCAGAATACCATTGGCGCTTGTGACCTGCAGGGGGAGGGGGTCTCTAAAATACTGTTAACCGGATCCGGTGGCCCTTTTTTAGAAAAGCCGTTGGCAGAATTTTCATCTATCACTCCCGCACAGGCCGTTAAGCATCCGAATTGGTCGATGGGTAAAAAAATATCGATAGATTCCGCCACCATGATGAATAAAGGCCTTGAGTATATTGAAGCGCGCTGGTTATTTAATGCCACTAAAGAGCAGTTGCAGGTAGTAATACATCCTCAGTCCGTGATCCACTCCATGGTGCAATACATAGACGGCAGCGTCATAGCGCAAATGGGCAACCCGAATATGTGCATTCCTATCGCCTACGTTCTGGGTGGCGAACAGCGTATAGACAGTGGTGCCGGTTTTTTTGATTTTTTTTCAACCTCCAATTTTAGTTTTGCAGAGCCCGACTTTAACCGTTACCCGTGCTTGAAATTAGCCATCGATGCCTGTTTTGCAGGACAGCAGTCAACCACCATTCTCAATGCGGTAAATGAGGTTGCTGTCGATGCTTTTTTGCAGCAGAAAATAAAATTCACCCAGATATCCCAACTTGTAGAGCGGGTTTTAAACCGCAGTGCAGGTGCGGCGGTTGAATCCGTCGAGCATCTGTTAGCGATTGATGCACAAGCAAGGTCAAGCGCCAGCGAGATTATTAAACGAGATCATTTATGTTAAGCAGTTTATGGAATTTAGGCGCATTTATCGTCGCATTAAGCATCCTAGTCGCAATCCATGAGTTTGGGCATTTTTGGGTGGCAAGGCGCTGCGGGGTGAAAGTGCACCGTTTTTCCATTGGATTTGGCAAAATTTTATTTAAATGGTTTGATAAACAGGGCACTGAGTTTGCCATTGCCGCTATCCCGCTTGGTGGTTATGTCAAAATGGTCGATGGCCGGGTTGAGCAATTAAGTGCACAGGATGAGCCCTTTGCCTTTGACAAAAAAACAGTCTGGCAGCGTATTGCTATCGTCGCCGCAGGACCTGTAGCGAATTTTTTGTTGGCTATTGTTGCTTTCTTTTTTATGTATATTATCGGCGTGAACAGTGCCAAACCAATCATTCAAGGGGTTCAGCCTGATACGCCAATGAGTGCTTTACAGGGTGAAAAGTTGTTTAAAGTGATCGCTATCAACGAGCAGCAGATCGAAGACTGGGAGGCCTTGAACCTGGCATTGGTCAGTCAAATTGGCGAAAAGCAGTTCAGCATCACTATTCAGCCGCTAAAGGACGCCTTCGGTAATACCTCCACTGAGCCCACAAAAACCTTTATTATCCCGCTCAACCATTGGCAGTTTGATAGCAAAACTGATTCGGTTATCAGCAGCTTAGGTTTGATTCCATATATGCCGGAGATCTATTTAGAGGTTGGACAACTTGTCGAGGGGGCGCCCGGGGAGAAGGCGGGGTTACAGGTAGGCGATAAGTTATTGGCCATTGATGGTGAGAAATTGAGCAATTGGCAGCAATTTGTCGAACTTATACAAAATAATGCCAAGCAAACGCTGCAACTTGAAATCGAAAGGGGCACAATAGTGCAGCAGATAGAGTTGACGCCTGCAGCCCGAAACTCCGCGTCTGAACTTGTACAGGGCTATATCGGCGTTTCTCCGGCAGTAGCAGCTTATCCGGATGAATACCGTGTGAAGTTACAGTTTGGCCCATTGCAGGCATTTGCTAGAGCGCTTGACAAAACCGGACAGTTAATAAAGTTAACTTTTAATACCATTGTAAAGCTGGTGACTGGTGATATCTCGGTTAAAAATTTAAGCGGTCCCGTTGCGATTGCCAAAGGTGCGGGGATGAGCGCGGATTATGGCGTTGAATATTTTTTAGGCTTTTTGGCGCTGATCAGTGTCAACTTGGGATTAATGAATCTTATCCCGCTACCGGTGCTGGATGGCGGGCATCTGCTCTACTATTTTGTAGAAGTCGTGACCGGCAAGCCTGTATCTGAAAGGGTTCAGGAAATTGGTTTTAAAATCGGCGGGGCGATTTTAATGACTCTGATGCTGATTGCCATTCTTAATGACCTTGATTTATTGTAGGGGGCTATTAAAGACCCGGCCGTTTCGGCAGTGATTGTAGTGAAAGTTCGATGCTTATTTTATCAGCCCAAGCCGCCTCAAGATGCCGAATCTTGCATCTTGAGGCGGCTTGGGTATAAACTCGCATCTTTTATATTTGATTAAATACTCTAACCGTTTTTAGTTTTACGCAAATGTCTTGACTGGCGGTTTCTCAGGAAAAACTCTGTGCTTAGTAAGTACAACAAAACACAATATAAGTGTTGTAAAGGATTGGCTAATAAAATGATTAAGAAATTTTTGCTTACTGGGGCTTTGATAATCGGCAGTTTTATTCCCTCACTTTCGTTTGCAGAGAAATTTACTGTTGCAGATCTGCAGTTTGAAGGCTTGCAGCGTGTTACATTAGGCGCCGCGCTGCTCAGCTTACCGATTCGGGAAGGTGATGTTGTTGATGACTATCTCTTATCAAAAGCTTTAAAGCAACTTTATGCAAGCAGCTATTTTGAATCTATTGAGCTTCTCAGAGACGCCGATGTTTTAATTTTTAAAGTAAAAGAACGCCCTACTATCAGTAATATAGAACTGACCGGCAACAAAAAACTAACGGAAGAACAGATCTTTGATTCGCTTAAATCATCCGCCCTGCAGGTTGGTGAATCGTTGGATCGTACTACCCTGTCGGGAATTGAAAACAGTCTGGAAGATTTTTATCATAGTGTGGGTAAATACGGTGCCAAAGTTGAAACTATCGTCACGCCATTGCCACGCAACCGCGTCTCTATCCAATTTGTATTTAAAGAGGGCCTCACCGCCAAAATTCAGCAGATAAATATTGTCGGCAATAATGCTTTTACGGACGAACAACTATTAAAACGCCTTACCTTAAGTGATTCCGGCGGCTGGTGGGACTTTTTTGCTGACGACAGCTACCAAAAACAAAAGCTTGCAGGTGATCTGGAAGTAATAAAAAGCTATTACCTGGACCGCGGTTATATCCGTTTTGCTATTGATGAGTCACAAGTATCACTGACACCTGATAAAAAAGGCGTTTATGTTACGGTTAATGTTGAAGAAGGAGATGTCTACACTGTTTCTGATGTCAGATTTATCGGTAATCTCCTTGGTTACGATGAAGAAATTGCCTCACTTGTCCCTTTTAAAAAAGGGGACGTTTATGCTGCTTCTGACGTGACATTTAGCGAACAAAGCATCCGCAAATACTTTGGCCGTTTAGGTTATGCTTATCCGCAAATCACCACTTATCCTGAAGTTGATGATGCCACCAAAAGTGTTACTGTTAACTTTTCTGTGGAGCCAGGACAACGAGGTTATGTACGCCATATCAATATTTCGGGGAATACTATAACCAAAGATGTGGTGTTACGCCGTGAAATGCGGCAAATGGAAGGTGCTTGGTTATCCAGTGAAAATATTGAAACCTCTAAAACGCGATTAAATCGGCTTGGTTTCTTCTCCAAAGTTGATATCAATACCGAAAGGGTTAGTGATGACTTGGTTGATGTCAATATTA
>DATCZZ010000221.1:0-2395 GCA_036525635.1 Psychromonas sp.
CTCTTCGATAATATGATCCGTGTTGATTTCTTAGCTCATAGCAAAGAGCAGGCAATGGCCGACTATCCAAATGAGCCAATAGAAATCTATTTGCAGCTTGTAAATTTATCAGCATCCTCTGAGCAAGCTAAATTCAAACAGGTCAAACGCATGCATAGCAGTTGGGATAAAAACCAAGATGGTATTAATGACTGTGAGGATGATGGCAGCTGTGACCACACTGTTGATTACAGTAAAGTACGTGCAGAGTAATTTTAAAGGAAATAAAGGGTATGAAATTAAACTGTGATATGGGCGAAGGCTACGGAAGCTGGGAAATCGGCATGGATCAGGATGTTATGCCTTGGGTAAATCAGGCGAATATCGCCTGTGGTTTCCATGCTGGCGATCCCGATGTGATGGTCAGGACTATTGCGCTTGCTAAACAGCATAATGTCCAAATTGGTGCGCATCCCGGTTACAACGATAAACAGGGGTTTGGCCGCCGCTCAATTAAACACAGCGATGCACAAATCACGCATCTGGTATGTTATCAGGTTGCTGCTTTAGAAGCGTTATGCCGTTTGCAGGGGACGCAACTTGAATACGTCAAGCCCCATGGTGCTTTATATTCCGATATGATGATGGATGTGAAAATATTTTCAGCGATAGCCAGTGCGTTAGTCAGCTTTGATTATCCGTTAAAATTAATGATTTTAGCGCGCCCCGATTTACAGCAATATCAAAAAATTGCCGATCAAATGGGGATTGAATTAATTTTAGAGGCTTTTGCGGATCGTGCCTATGATGATAGCGGCTACCTTGCCTCCCGCGCGCATCCGGGAGCGGTTTTAAGTGATGGCGATCTTATCAAATCACGGGTTAAACAGCTGCTCGACAGGCAAACCGTGAGCACTATTTCCGGGAGAGAGATACAGCTGAAGGTTGACAGTATCTGCGTGCATGGTGATAACCAATCTGCTATTGCAATGATTAAGCAGCTGCATCAATTATTATCCGTTGGCTGATGATGAAAATTTCAGCGATTAATGAAGACTGTTTTTTAATTCAGGTTGCTAACAATATTGACCTGAGCTTAACTGAGCAAATTGCCTATTTGTGCGAGCAGATTGAATCGTCGTTGGCTGATCTTCTGCTTGATATTACGCCTTCCTATACCACTATCTTAGTGCAATATGACCTCTGCAAAGTAGCGCCTCTGGTGGTTGAAAAACAGCTGGAAAGCATTGTTTTCCAGTGCGCTCAAAAAACAGTGACGAAAAAATCAGACAAAATTATCCACTTGCCTGTTTATTATGATCCCTGCGTCGGTTGGGATTTACCAGCACTATCGGCAAAAACAGGGTTAAGTGTTGAACAGATCATCACATTACACAGCGAGCGCGCCTATCGGGTTTGTGCGATTGGTTTTGCTCCCGGTTTTGCCTTTCTGGCACAAGTACCAGACTCAATCAGCATCGCGCGTCATCACTCTCCGCGGGCATTCGTACCGGCCGGCAGTGTCGCTATCGCAGATACTCAGACAGCCGTTTACCCCGCGAACAGTCCGGGGGGCTGGCAGATAATCGGTAATTGCCCAATAACCCTGTTTGACCTTAATCAGCAGCCGATAAGCCCGTTCTCTGTGGGGGATTGTGTGCAGTTTAAACCTATTTCACGGGATGAATTTATCCACTTGGGCGGGAAAATTATCGATGAAGAGTGAGCCGGATCTGCAGATAATTAATCCCGGAATATTCAGCCAGTTGCAGGATCTTGGGCGTTATGGTCAAAGCAAACACGGGCTGAGCCAGGGCGGGGTGATGGATGAGCGTGCTGCCGGTTGGGCCAACTTTTTGCTCAAAAACAGTCCTGGTAACGCATTAATCGAGGTAAGTTTCGGGCAGGCGGAATTTGCAGCGTTAGAGGATCTGCAATTAGCCTTAACCGGCGCCGAGATGAATGCGCATATTGTTGATCAACATTCATCTGTTAAAACTCCGCAAAAAAATAATTGCAGCTTTATGTTACAAAAAGGGCAACGTTTAAAGTTAGGCTTTGCCACCTCTGGCGTGCGCGCCTATTTGGCTGTTAAGGGGGGCTTTGATCTCCCCTTGAAATTCGGCAGTATAAGCACAGTTAAACGTAATTTTTTAGGCGGGTTGGATGGGCAGGGCGGGCAACTAAAAGTGGGCGATTTGTTAGCCGTTTTTGCACAGGATGGCGACTTTATTGGGCGCGGAATTCCGAGGCAATTTATCCCTGATTATGATAAACAGTTGACCTTAGGCGTGATCGAGTCATATCAGGCGGATCGTTTTTCAAGAGAGCAAAAAGCCAAATTTTATGCCGCTGTTTATAAAGTGAGTGGCGAAAATGATCGCATGGGCATGCGTCTCAATGGTGAGCCTTTAGA
>DATCZZ010000222.1:0-3818 GCA_036525635.1 Psychromonas sp.
CCTGTTTGTCACCCTTCTCCAGCATGGCTGGCCAAAAATTGAGACAGGTCGTTTTAGGTAAATAATGTTTTAATTGAGGAGACACCCGGCACCCACTAACCGCATGATCTTTAACTGTTTCTCTCAAATGCAGCAACTAAAGCTATATCCGATAACTCTTCCATGGCAAAAAGCAACTCAGGCAATTATTCTGTCATCTTGAGCCTTTGAAGACCCTGCTGGAGCAGTATTTGGTGGTTTGGTTATGATTAGTGGCAACCCTAACCAGGTTAGACGTGGAGTTTTTAAATAGTATCGCGATAAAAGTCAACATGATAAACCTTGATAGGAAATTTATCGAGGATCACTTTGGTTGCATTCATACTGGCAATACGCTGCTCAGAGTCAATAGCTTTTGCAAATGCATCGGCATCTTTGTAACTGTGCTGCACCATCAATAATAGTTGTTGCGGGGCTGCAGGCTCAAGTTTGTGAGGGACATTAATCTGCAGTTCCTGGCATCCGGGAAAGGTGCGGATAATAGGCGCAACGGTAGTACGCATATATTCTACAAACTCTTTTTTTTGTGCTTCGTTTAAATCACCTTCGAAAAAGGCGGTGCGTGCATAGATCATGATATTCTCTTTTGGTTAATTTAATAAAACGTCAAGGTTAAAAGTTATCATTAATATTGTTATCTACAGCACTATCCTATTTTTTTATAAAATAGTGCTGTATTTTTATAAAGTTAAGCCAGTAACCCTTTTGCTGTATTAACAACATTTTCAGTGGTGAAACCAAACATCTTAAATAGCTCATCCGCGGGGGCGGATTCACCAAAAGTGGTCATGCCGATGATCTTTCCGCCGAAGCCGACGTATTTGTACCAGAAGTCGGCAATACCCGCTTCCACCGCAATACGAGCTGTTACCTCTGCAGGCAATACTGCCTCACGGTAAGCTGCGTCCTGTTTATCAAATACATCGGTTGCAGGCATAGAAACAACACGTACTTGCTTACCTTCCGCAGTCAGTAGCGCGCAGGCTTCTGTTGCCAGTTCAACTTCAGAGCCCGTCGCGATAAGAATCAGCTCTGGTTTGCCCACACAATCCTTCAGGATGTAACCGCCTTTGCTGATGTTTTCTACCTGCTGTGCATCACGCTCTTGCTGTGCAAGGTTTTGCCGAGAGAAGATAAGCGCAGTAGGACCATCTTTACGTTCAATAGCGTATTTCCAGGCCACGGCTGACTCAACCTGGTCACATGGACGCCATGTGCTCATGTTCGGTGTCAGGCGTAGAGAGGCGATTTGTTCTACCGGCTGGTGGGTCGGACCATCTTCACCCAGCCCGATTGAGTCATGAGTATAAACCTGAATATTCTGCACTTTCATCAACGCAGCCATACGCATAGCGTTACGTGCGTATTCCATGAACATCAGGAATGTTGCGCCGTATGGTACGAAACCACCATGCAGGGCAATACCGTTCATGATTGCAGTCATACCGAATTCACGTACACCGTAGTGGATGTAGTTACCTGTGAAGTCGTTTACTTGCAGCGATTTTGAACCAGACCAGATGGTGAGGTTCGACGGCGCAAGATCAGCTGAGCCGCCCATGAATTCAGGCAGCATTGCGCCAAAAGCTTCCAGGGCGTTTTGCGAGGCTTTACGTGATGCAATGTTAGCTGGATTGGCCTGCAGATCCGCAATGATTGCATTGGTTTTTTCTTGCCATTCAGCAGGAAGGTCGCCAGCACTGCGGCGCTTGAATTCTGCTGCCAGTTCAGAGTGTGCAGCTGCGTATGCGGCAAATTTCTCATCCCATAGCGCTTCTTTGGCTGTGCCTGCTTCCTTCGCGTTCCACTGAGCAGCTATATCAGCCGGGATTTCGAAAGGAGCATGCTGCCAGTCAAGGAATTCACGTGCAGCTGTGATCTCCTCTGCGCCTAGTGGAGCGCCGTGACAGTCATGGGAGCCAGATTTGTTCGGCGAACCAAAGCCGATGATTGTTTTGCAGCAGATAAGCGTTGGTTTGTCTGTTTCCGCCTGGGCGGCTTCGATAGCCGCATTGATCGCCTCTGGATCGTGACCATCAACCGCTGCAATGACATGCCATCCGTATGCTTCAAAGCGCTTGGGTGTATCATCAGTAAACCAACCTTCAACTTCACCATCAATGGAGATACCGTTGTCATCCCAGAAAGTGATTAATTTACCAAGACCCAGCGTACCCGCGAGTGAACATACCTCGTGAGAGATACCTTCCATCATGCAGCCATCGCCCATAAAGGCGTAGGTGAAATGGTCAACAATATCATGACCGTCACGGTTAAACTGATCCGCCATGGCTTTTTCGGCAATCGCCATGCCAATGGCATTGGCTATCCCTTGTCCTAGCGGGCCAGTGGTTGTTTCAATGCCCGGTGCGTAACCATATTCGGGATGGCCAGGTGTTTTAGAATGCAGTTGGCGGAAGTTTTTTAAGTCATTGATTGAAAGGTCGTAACCTGTCAGGTGAAGTAGCGAATAAAGGAGCATTGAACCATGTCCGTTGGACAGTACAAAACGGTCGCGATCCGCCCACTTAGGGTTTTGCGGGTTGTGGTTCATGTGCTTACGCCATAATACTTCAGCGATGTCAGCCATCCCCATCGGGGCGCCCGGGTGACCTGAATTTGCCTGCTGTACTGCATCCATACTTAACGCCCGGATAGCGTTAGCTAAAATTTTTCGTTGCATAGTAATACCTGTTTTAAAATTTTTTGAAGTAAAAAAAAAAGCGACTACAGAGTCGCTTCAATATTGAGAGGTTATAGAAGTTCAGCAATCATGATTTCAAGCTTAGCCTGATCAATCGCGAAGTTTCTGATCCCTTCAGCAAGTTTTTCAATAGCCATAGGATCCTGGTTGTGCTCCCATAGGAACTCCGCGTGAGTCATTGCGGTTGGGCGCGCCTTTGTACCTTTAGAATCTATCAGTTTCTCTACTACTTCACCTTCGCTATCTTTTAATTCTTGCAGAAGTTGAGGTGCGATAGTCAGCCGGTCACAACCCGCTAACTCGAGGATTTCGTCAATATTACGGAAGCTCGCACCCATCACGATAGTTTTGTAACCATGCTCTTTATAGTAGTTGTAAATAGCAGAAACAGAGAGAACCCCCGGATCTTCCGCACCAACAAACTCACGACCTTCCTTGGCTTTATACCAGTCCATAATACGGCCAACAAAAGGAGAGATAAGGAAAGCACCGGCTTCTGCACAGGCTCGCGCCTGGGCAAAAGAGAATAAAAGGGTCAGATTACAGTTGATACCCTCTTTTTCGAGGATTTCAGCTGCACGAATACCCTCCCAAGTAGAGGCTATTTTGATCAATATACGGTTATTTGGGATACCGGCGTCGTTATACATTTTAATTAAGCGACGCGCTTTGGCAACAGTGCTGTCAGTGTCGTAGGAGAAACGCGCATCAACCTCTGTAGAGATACGCCCCGGGACTATTTTAAGAATCTCTTTACCAATATTGACCGCCAGCATATCGCAGGTATCTACAATCTGTTGCCCTTTATCGTCACTTTGAGATTTAGCGTAAGTGATAGACGCCTCAATAAGATTTTTATAATCAGATAGTAGCGCTGCTTTTAAAATTAAAGAGGGGTTGGTTGTTGCATCTTCCGGCTGGTATTTAGCGATCTCTTCCACATCGCCGGTATCGGCGACAACAGTAGTAAATTTACGAAGTTGGTCTAATTTGTTGCTCATTTTAATTCCGCCTTATTGTTGTGCTTGAACTCTATTTAATCGGTTTTACTTCAATATTAGCGATTTATTATGAT
>DATCZZ010000223.1:0-4841 GCA_036525635.1 Psychromonas sp.
AAATTGAAGGTATTGATGAGCGTCTGCGTACGCGTTTTGGTTGGGGATTATCTATTCCCATTGATCCGCCGGAATTAGAAACACGAGTGGCTATTCTAATCACTAAAGCTGAAGAGCGTGGTTTGAAACTACCCGATGATGTGGCTTTCTTTATTGCCAAACGTTTAACCATTACCGATGTGCGTGTTCTGGAAGGGGCGATTGCAAATATTTCTGCAAAAGCACAATTCACCGGCCAAGCAATCACCATTGCCCTGGTACAAGATGCACTGCGTGATATGCTTGCAGTCCATACCAAGCAAACAACTATCGATAATATTCAAAAGATAGTTGCCGAACATTATCGTATTAAAACATCTGATATGTCTTCAAAGCGCCGTACACGTACCGTAGCGCGTCCTCGTCAAATAGCCATGGCACTTGCTAAAGAGTTAACCCAGCATAGCCTGCCTGAAATTGGCGAAGCATTTGGCGGACGGGATCACACCACGGTATTGCATGCTTGTCGAAAAGTAGAGGAGTTGCGCCGTGAAAATAACGATATTCAAGAAGATTATAAAATTCTGATCCGCACACTTTCGATGTGAGCCAACCATTAAGTTGACAAATTGTTTTGCTTAAAAACAATTTGAGTTAAGCCATTAATCAGGTGATTTGGATAATAAATCATTTCATTAATGGCAACCTCCTGTTGATTTTACAGCGTTTAAAATTAACCGATTACTTTAGATAATTGGTATTAAGGTAAGTTTGATTATGCATTTTTCAATTTCCAGAGAAGCATTTCTCCGTCCGTTACAACTGGTTGTTAGCTCTGTTGCCGGAGGCCGCCCCGCATTGCCTATCATGGCTAATATTTTAATTGAAGTTAAAGATAACTTATTAAGCCTGACCGGCACCGATCTGGAAGTTGAACTGATTGCATTAATCCCACTCGAACAGGAGTGTGAAGATGGTCTGATTACTGTTCCTGCACGGAAATTATTGGATATTTGCCGCGGTTTATCCGAGCCTTGTGAAATTAAATTTCAAGTCAAAGATGAGAGAGTAACCATACGCTCTGGCCGTAGTCGCTACTTACTATCATCATTGCCGGCGGTCGATTTTCCGAATATAGAATCCTGGCAGAGTCTGATCGAATTAACTGTAGCACAGAGTGAATTCAAAAAACTGATCGAATTCACTCAGTTTGCAATGGCCAGTCAGGACGTTCGTTATTATCTCAACGGAATGTATTTTGAAGCTGCAGATCAAACCCTGCGCAGTGTCGCAACCGATGGACACCGACTTGCATCTTGTGCCATTCAACTAGCTCAACCTATTGAACAGCAATCAGTGATTGTACCGAGAAAGGGGGTGATAGAGTTGGTTAAGCTGCTCGATAATGAGCAGTCTGAGGTCACCATTCAAATCGGGCAAAATAACTTGCGTGCAATAATAGAGGGTTTTATTTTTACCACTAAACTGGTCGATGGACGCTTTCCTGACTATCGCCGTGTTATCCCTAAAAATGGTGATAAAGAACTGGTTTCTAATCGAGAATCACTGAAGCAAGCCTTTTCCCGCGCCGCTATTTTATCAAATGAAAAATTCAAAGGTGTACGCTTAATCCTTTCTGAAAATCTGCTGCAAATCACTGCCAACAACCCGGAAAGAGAGGAGGCAGAAGAGTATATTGATGTAGATTATCAATCGGCCAACTTGGAAATTGGCTTTAATGTCAGCTACGTATTAGACGTATTGAACACCCTGAAAAGCGAACAAGTCAAAATAACCTTTAGTAATTCAGACCACAGCGCATTGATAGAATCCGTCGATAGTGATGACTCACTTTATGTTCTTATGCCAATGCGTCTGTAGGGCGAATAAAATCCTAAAAAAATTATTTTCGTTTGCGGGGTTGTGATATGTCTCTGACCAGATTGAGTATTCATCAATTTCGCAATATAGACTCGGCCAACCTCAACTTCAATACAAAAATAAATGTGATTGTGGGTCAAAATGGCAGTGGCAAAACGTCTCTGCTTGAAGCCATTTACTTTCTCGGATTAGGGCGCTCCTTCCGCACACACCTAACCGGTCGCGTCATTACCTATGAAGCAAAGGCATTTACACTTTTTAGTGAAATCATCAACAATAAAACCCAGATTCCAATTGGTTTGCAGAAAAGCAAAAGTGGCGAGACATTATTAAAAATTAATGGTGTTTACTGTAAAAAATTAGCTAATTTAACCCAGTACCTGCCCTTACAGCTTATAACCCCGGAAAGTTACAATTTACTCACTGGCAGCCCTAAAAATAGACGGGCTTTTCTGGATTGGGGGGTTTTCTATCATGATCCAATTTTTTACTCTAACTGGTCCCGTATAAAACGCCTTTTAAAGCAGCGTAATGCCGCTTTAAAGCAATGTAAAACTTACAACGAGCTCCAAGTGTGGGATAATGAGCTTTGTGTTTTAAGTGATCAAATCAGTAGTCAACGAGAAGCTTATTTTGATTTGTTAATGCCGATAATAAAGCAAACATTAAAGGACTTTTTACCTGATTTTTCCATCACCAGCCAGTTCTTTTGTGGCTGGGATAAAAACAACAAATCGCTGCAAAATTACCTGCAGGATAATTTTAACCGTGACAAGCAACTTGGTTATACCAGTGCAGGACCTCAAAAAGCGGATCTGCGCTTTAAAGTCAAAGGAGTCCCGGTCAGCGATATATTATCAAGAGGGCAGTTAAAGTTATTTGTCTATGCATTACGTTTAGCGCAGGGATTATTTTTAAATTCTTTTGATAACAAACAGTGTGTTTTTTTAATTGACGATTTCAGTTCTGAATTAGATCAGGGCAGACAACAGATATTAGCAAAACACATTATAAATTCAGATGCCCAAATATTTGTCAGTGTCATCAAGCAAGAAAATATTGATATGTTATTTGGTCAGGAACGCACCGTGTTTCACGTGGAACACGGTAAGATTACAGTAGAATAGGTGAAAGTTTTATGGCTGAAAATAGTTATGATTCGTCAAATATTAAAGTACTAAAAGGGTTGGATGCTGTTCGTAAACGCCCTGGCATGTATATTGGCGATACGGATGATGGCACCGGTTTACACCATATGGTGTTTGAGGTTTTAGATAACTCAATTGATGAAGCGTTAGCCGGTTATTGTTCTGATATTATCGCTACAATTCATACGGATGGATCAGTTTCCGTACGCGATGACGGCCGTGGAATCCCAGTTGACATACACAAAGAAGAGGGCGTTTCCGCAGCTGAAGTTATCATGACGGTATTGCACGCGGGCGGTAAGTTTGATGATAACTCTTACAAAGTTTCAGGCGGTCTGCATGGTGTAGGCGTTTCTGTTGTAAATGCGCTTTCTCACAAGCTGCGGCTAACCATTAAACGTAATGGCCACATTCATCAGCAGACTTATATTAATGGTGTGCCGGAAGCACCACTTGCGGTAATTGGTGACTCTGAAAATACAGGTACTGAAATTCGTTTTTGGCCTAGTAAAGAGACATTCTCCGATACCACATTCCACTACGATATATTGGCCAAAAGGCTGCGTGAGCTTTCCTTCTTAAACTCCGGTGTATCAATCAGACTGATTGATAAACGCGAGGAAGATAAAGCGGATCACTTTCATTATGAAGGCGGTATTGAAGCATTTGTTAATTATTTAAACCAAAATAAAACCCCCATCCATCAAAAGATTTTCCATTTTGCAACGGAACATGAGGACGGCACCAGCGTAGAAGTGGCGATGCAATGGAATGATGGTTTCCAGGAAAACATCTATTGTTTCACCAATAACATTCCGCAAAAAGATGGTGGTTCTCACTTAACCGGTTTCCGTGGTGCATTAACACGTACGCTGAATAATTACATGGAAAAAGAACTCGCTAAAGTTAAAAATGGCAAAAATAAAACCGTTACTGAAGGCGGTGATTCACGTGAAGGTTTAACCGCGGTTATTTCAGTAAAAGTACCAGATCCTAAGTTCTCTTCACAGACAAAAGACCGTTTAGTTTCTTCCGAAGTAAGGCCTATAGTAGAAGGCGCGATGAATGAACATCTCCAGGATTTCTTACTCGAAAACCCTTCTGAAGCAAAAATTATAACCGGTAAAATTATCGATGCAGCACGCGCACGTGAAGCCGCGCGTAAAGCACGTGATATGACACGCCGAAAAGGTGCGCTGGATTTGGCGGGGTTACCCGGTAAACTGGCCGATTGCCAGGAAAAAGATCCCGCTCTTTCTGAACTTTATATTGTGGAAGGGGACTCTGCTGGCGGGAGTGCTAAGCAGGGCCGTTCTCGTAAAAACCAAGCCATTTTACCGCTGAAAGGTAAGATATTGAACGTTGAAAAAGCCCGCTTTGATAAGATGCTCTCTTCACAGGAAGTAGCAACATTAATCACAGCATTGGGCTGCGGTATTGGACGTGATGAATACAACCCGGAAAAAACCCGTTATCACCGAATCATTATCATGACCGATGCCGACGTGGATGGCTCTCACATCCGCACATTGTTATTGACATTCTTCTTCCGTCAAATGCCTGAGTTGATCGAAAAAGGTTACATCTATATCGCTCAGCCACCTTTATATAAAGTTAAAAAAGGTAAGCAGGAAAATTACATCAAAGATGAAATGGCACTGCAAACATACTTAACCACCTTAGCGATGGAAAACTCATCACTGCATGTGAATCCTGATGCACCGGGTATTTCAGGTGTCGCGCTGGAAAGTATGATTCAGCGTTACCGTACTGTTCAAGATACGATTGCACGCTTATCGCGCCGTTATCCACCTGCAATTTTGGATAAGCTGA
>DATCZZ010000224.1:0-2442 GCA_036525635.1 Psychromonas sp.
TTTTATTGTTTCTTTGCCGATGGTTAATAATTTTTTTGCCTTAGCGCTGTCGATTTGTAATAACTTGCATAACGTACGTTCAACTGCCGCCATCTCCTCATCTGACATTGAGTGGTCGGCATTAGCCACTTCACAGAGTAAACAAACAATTGCAGCAGCAGTATCATCAGAGGTTGTAGAATCTTGTGCCAGAATCGAATTTAAAAAAGTATGGATTTTTGCAAACATCTCGTTAACTCACTTTTTATGCATTAAAACAAACTAAGAGAGGTAATTTAGAACAATCTCCCAGCAAATGCAGCTAATTATTGACTATTGCTATAAATAAAGGTCTTTTCTGATTTTAAAAGAGCTTTTCCTGAGCAATCCGGCACAATAATTCTGCGTGTTTTGCTATTATTGTTCAGTGTTAAATTTAATAAGGTGGTGAGTATGTCTATATGGAAGTTTATTGCGCTGTTATCTGTTTTTTTATTAAGCGGATGCACCACTATACAACAATTACAAGAGCTGGAAGTGAGTTTAATTAAGATAGAGCCGACGCTGCCTGCAACAGGCTTATCCCCCCGTTTTAATGTGCAATTATTAGTCACAAATCCTAATGCTCAGGATTTAGAGATCCAGGGGGTAAGTTTACACCTTGATATTGCCGATCAAAAAATCTTATCAGGTGTATCCAATCAAATCCCGAAGCTCGCAGCCTACAGCGAAACACCTGTCGATTTACAAACGACAATCAATTTATTTGATTTATTCAACTTGCTAACCTATTTGAGTCAGCACAGCGGCGATGATATTAAATATCGGCTTAAGACAAAAATTGATCCTAAAGGGTTTGTCCCCTTTTACCTGAGCAAAGAGGGTTTATTAACTGAAAATATTTTACAGGGACTCACTACTCAGGCCAAATAATATGAACCAGCAATATTGAGCAACTAATTGTTTAATTATTACTGGCTGCGCAGATATTCTTATCTGATAACCTCAATACGCACTTTAATAACACCTGCATCAAGGCTATTAATAGCCTTAAATGCAGAACGCGAAAGATCTATGATCCGCCCTTTGACGAAAGGCCCCCTATCGTTGATTCTGACCACAACCGTCTTACCGTTTTTTAAATTGGTCACTTGCACTTTTGTACCGAAAGGTAATTTTCTGTGCGCCGCCGTTTTTATATTCTGTCGGAAAATCTCACCACTCGCAGTTTTCCCGCCTTGAAACCTATTGGCATAAAAAGAGGCCTTGCCCACTTCTTGATGGGCAATTAATTTTTCACTTTTGGCAGCAGAGACAGGTGTACAGGCTAATAGATTTATGGATAAAAAAATGATTATTAACCGCTTAATATTTATTACCATGCTATTTCTCACTTTATCATTGGCATTCTTTGTACACTAAATAGCATTGATAACAAGTAATAATATGGAAACCTGTAAATTCATGCGTTGTAACAACATTTGCCAATCACAACGCAAAACAAATCATTTGTTATTAACGTTTAAATTGGTCATCTCTGTAATGAGGATCTGTCCAGCAACGAGGTAATTCCTCACCCGATAAAAACACCAAATCAGCTTTTTTTACTGTTTCGGCCTCCTGCAACTCTTCGCCCGCCTGATACCGGCCAGTCACTGTATTTTGATAAACATCGGTTAATTCATTGCTGTCTATAATATCTATCATTTCGCCATTAATTCGGTTTTTTAAAAACATAGTCCACCTCAGAGTCATGAATTATTATTATGAGTATAGCCGTAAATAACCGTTAAAAGTCTTTTCAAATATCGTCAGCAGGAACATATTGTTCATAAAGTCATTTTTTGGCAGGTCGCAAGTTAAAGACGACTGAATTGAAGTTATTGTATCAATAACGGGTGCCACGCCTTAAGCAAATAGTGATAGTATAAAGCCTATAAAATTGTTTAACATAACGACCGAGAAGCAATATTTTTACCTGGAATCGTCACCAATATGATCACAGATTTATTTGCCGATGATAGTGCCACACAACTGGTCGATGTAGATGGACGGGTTCTCTACTGGCCAGGCTTTCTGCGCACAGAAGAAGCTGAAAGATTATTTAATCAGTTATTGTCTGGCGCCAAATGGCAGCAGGAGGCGATTCAAATATACGGCAGTGTGATAAATCAGCCACGTCTGACCGCCTGGTACGGGAAATATGGCGCCAGCGCAGAGGATGGTTACCAGCACTTAGTAAAAGCACAGGAATTTACGCCAGAGCTGCTTGCTTTAAAAAATAAAATAGAGAAAATTACCGGCCACCATTTTAATAGTGTGCTTGCTAACCTATATCGTAATGGTCAGGACAGTGTCGCTTATCATGCCGATGATGAAGCGATTTTAGGTATTAACCCTGCGATCGCATCCTATAGTTTAGGCGCCACCAGACGTTTTTTGCTTAGACATAAGCAGCGACAA
>DATCZZ010000225.1:0-8387 GCA_036525635.1 Psychromonas sp.
AGACAGCCTTAATAAAATAAGCGCTGTTTTTGGGGATTTATAAGCAATAAAAAAACAAGCGACCATTATGAAAAAAATCACCTTCTTTCTATTAGCGATTTTCTCTGTTAATTCTCTGGCAGCAGAGCAGATAGATAAACAGCAGCACCTTTCGGCGGGTGAAACCAGCGTGAAAAATGTACACTCCTCGGCGTTCTCATCACCTTCCGCGAATATGAAAAGCGCTAAGAATATCTTGAAATTTAACGGCGGCAATAAATTCTTCGAAGAGCCATGGGCACAAAGCGCCGGGTCGGTCAGCTCGCAGGACGGTTTAGGACCACTTTTTAATAATAATGCCTGTCAGGACTGCCATATCCGTGATGGTCGAGGCCATGCCTCAAAAGCGGAGATAGGAAAAAAAGGCAGTGATTTTAACAGCATGTTGTTACGTGCTTCAAAAAGTGCGATTAGCAGTGAACAGCAAGCAGCAATTGCACTGTCATTAATGGCAAATGTGCCTGACAGCTGTATCGGCGGACAACTGCAGCACCAGTCCAGTTTCGGTATTGCGGAAGAGGGCAGTCAGGCGGTCAGTTACGAGTATTTTAAGGTAAAATTTGCCGATGGTTTTACCCAGGAGCTGCGTAAACCAACCTGGCATGTTAAAGCCAACGGCTGTGCAATAGACGAGGATAGCGTCCTCTCTGCCCGCGTTGCACCAGCCATGATCGGCTTAGGATTAATCGCCTTGATCGACGAACAACAGATTGTGGCAAAACAAGATATTCACGATAGCGATCAGGACGGTATTTCCGGTCGTGCCAACTACGTTTGGTCAGTTGCGGATCACAAAGTCACCTTGGGTCGCTTTGGCTGGAAAGCCGGCCAACCAACTGTACGCCAGCAGGCAGCTGCTGCGTTTATCGGCGATATGGGATTAACCACGGAGTTATTCCGTACAGAAAACTGTTTGCCACATCAGCATGAATGTAAAAGCGCCGCCAACGGCAATGGTGATATGGTTGCTGAGTATGACTATGAAGTGTCGACTAAGGTGCTCGATAAAGTGGCTTTTTATGCTAGCCATTTATCCGTACCGCAACGGCGTAACGCTTATGCGCAGAATATATTAGCGGGTAAAAAAGTGTTTAACGAGATTGGCTGTAATCAGTGCCACACTGAAAGCTACACCACGCTAAGGTCAAGCGAGTTTCCCGAGCTCTCCGAGCAGAAGATCTACCCGTATACGGATATGTTATTACATGATATGGGATTGGAATTAACTGACTTTGATAAAAACAGTAAGTTTGTAAAAAGTGATATCCAGGTGGAGTTTTTAGCCCAGGCTAATGAGTGGCGCACACCACCGCTGTGGGGACTGGGCCTTGCGCAACAGGTTGATCCCGATGCAACTTTCTTACACGATGGCCGTGCCCGTACTATTTTGGAGGCGTTATTATGGCATGGTGGTGAAGCGGAAAAGCATAAACAGGCAGTATTAAGGCTCAGCCAAAGCGATCGTGAAAATCTGCTCTCCTTTTTAAAAGATTTATAATTAACCTGCAGTATTACGCCCTCCTTGTTTTCACCTGTGCAAATGCAGGAGAGTGCTGCTCTTCCATACCTACCTCCCATCTTAAATGCAGGAAGTGATAAAATCGCTGTTTATTTAATAAGGGGATAAAAGCGTTGTTTCTACTAAATCCTGCACTTTTTAGTAGTGGCGATAGTTGTATTATGCCGTTAAATGAGGTTATATGGTCGCCACTAATTGTCCCCTAATAAAGTGACTATATCGCCATAAAAAGTGTGATCTATCGGGTGGTTATTTATTTTACTCATCTTCACAATAGGTCAAAGAGAAGACGGCAAAGAATGAAGTCCAATTGGAAAAAAAAGTCAAGGAGGTCAATGTTGGCCTTCTTCAGTCTATGTAAGCAAGGAATAAAATAGTGAGTTCCCCAGAGAAGCAAGCCAGTCTAATTGCGGTATGTTATGGCACGCATTTTGAGTTTAATGATTTAGTTAAATTTTGTGAAAAAAATTACCGAACGGCCTTATATCGAAGTACGTTGCACCTTGATTTAGATCAGGGGCATGTGTTTATTTTTGCCTACGCCACCATTGTTTATTGGAATATAAGCCATCAAAAACGTCAGCAAATCGAGCAGGATATATTGCCTTTTTTACAGAAGCCGATGACAAAATGTCTAAAAGATGAATTAAGTTTTAGTCATGGGGAGCATTTCACCTTACATAATGATCATCTTGTACTGGATAATGCGGCGCCTTTAGTTAAGTTGGCGATATCGCATACTTTTGCACAATCGGTTAAATTGGAGATGTTTGAGGAGCAGGTTGAGCAGACGATTAAAGAAACGTCGCCAATTCCTAAATATTTGGCTGAACATGGGAAAATAAAACTGAGTCGAAACCAAATTTCCCGCATGCGCGGGCATCTTTATTTGACCAAGTCGAGTGTTAATCTGCATTATGAATTGCTCGATAAACCGGATTTTTTTTGGGAATATCCTGAACTGGATCATTATTATCATAAAACGGAAGAGTATCAGGAGCTTTCGACGCGGCTTGATATTCTCAATCGTAAGTTAGAGGTTATCCAGGAGATGCTGCATATTCTTGCCGATCAGACAAATCATCAGCATTCAGCCGTTTTGGAATGGATCATTATCTGGTTAATCACTGTTGAGATAGCCATTTTCTTTGTTCATGATTTGTTTAAGTGGGTTTAGCCTGACATTATGCAGCCAGGTGAATTTTCCCGTCCATGAATGCTATCTGAAACCTAAAGTGTGCAAACCGCCTCAAGATGCAGACATGTGCTTCTTGAGGCAGACCTATTATAGATAATCAGCTCTTTCTTTAACCTTTAAGTCTAACATCTTCGGCAGATCGCGCTGATTGACCTGCGCATAGTCTTTGTCCAGAGACTTGTAAACTAACTGCATAGTTTGGTCATTAAGGGATTTATTCAGCATACCTAAAAACCCGGGGGGGGCGACCAACATCAGTTGATTGCAGCGATTTTGTTTACGTTCGCCGTCCAACCAGTCTGCCAATTCATGGGCAAACCGTTCGCTTTCAATTTGTTTGGGATTATTCGCTGGATAAAACTCACCGTGTCCTCCCCCCGAGCCCTGATTATGCCCCGGGCGGTCACTGACCAGGTCACTTCCTTTCTGACGACTTTGCGGATGGTCAAACTCTTTAACTAAATTAAACTCTTCATGTGCTTGATAGCTAAAAGCACGTGCGGTGCTCGCATTTGCGATCAGTAACAACGTCTTTGACATGATATCTCCCCTTTGTTATTCAATACATCTTTCAGTATAGACGCTATTGAACAGCTAAGTGGTATAGCAGAATAGGTTAGCAGGATTAACTGTTTTTTCTCATTACCCAGTGGCATTTTTGTGTAATTTTTATTGTGCTAACTTAGCTTAATGATGCAATCAATATTATACTTTGAGCGATGTAAACCAGGTTGATAATATTTTTTAATGTGTTTTATTCTAGGTACCAAAATACAAGGGTTTGACTTTTATAAAAGTTAAGCCTAGTTAATCGGGAGTATAATATGAACAGCAAAACACTCAGCATCATCGCATTGGCACTTGCTCTTACCGGCGCGGGTATTTCTGTGAGCCAGGCGGATAATAACCCGCCACGTAAACAGAGGGGAACGATGATGTATGACGACATGATGTATGGCGGCATGATGTATGGTGGCATGATGTATGGTGGCATGATGCATGGAGGAATGATGCCTGGCGGCATGATGTATGGAGGCATGATGCCTGGCGGCATGCTCTTCACTCAATTAAACCTGACAGATGAACAGTTTCAAAAAATTCATTCTATTATGATATCTGCAATGCCGCAAAGGCAAAACATGCTGGCAAATATGCCGGCCCATATGGCAGACGCTCAGGCTCTGCTTAATAACCCAACTTTTGACGAATCTAAAGCGCGAGAAATGATAAGCAAACATCAGGTCTTGATGGTTGATAATCAATTGAATATGCTAAAAGCGCACTATCAGGCCTTTCAGGTATTAACGGAGCAGCAGAAAGAGCAATTTAATACTTTAATGGCAAAACATATTGCACAGATGCAGCAATATCTGCAGGGGGCACAGCAATAATAGTAAACTCATCAACTAGCTGATTATGCCTGCTGATTTCTGTACCTCGTAATGGCTTGGGTGTATTTATCGAAATGTTGAGAACAGGGATACTGGGGCGATAACGCGTTTGATTGTATGGACGCATTATCGCCTCTGTTTTTTATGTGTAATAGCAATCCGCATAAATATTTGCTGGCGCTTGTAGTTGGTTGAAAAAATGGAAACGCCCCTATTGCATTGCCGCTGCATTGCCGCACCCTGGCAACGATTGTTGGCGTTTTAGTTGAGGTGCCAGTGATGCTCACGTTGATGGCTTATGCAAATAAAACCCGGGACCATTTCCCCGTCAGCACTTAACAATCATGTTGTTCGCAATGAGTTAATGATTATGAATTCTCTCTCTCATCATCACCATCCGCCAGACAATGATTATGGCAAAGTTTTTATAATTGGCATCGCGTTTAATCTTGGTTATGTCGGTATTGAGGCTTTTTATGGCTGGCATGTCAACTCGCTGGCACTGCTTGCTGATGCCGGGCATAATCTCAGTGACGTGGCTGGATTAATACTCGCCTGGTTGAGTATGCTCGGTGCCCGCTTGTTGGCAAATCATCGTCGTACTTACGGTTGGAAGAAAGGCACCATTTTAGCCAGTTTCCTCAATGCAAGTTTCTTAATGGTGGCCATGGGGATGTTAGCTTGGGAGGCAATTGGGCGATTTGCGAAAGAAACCCAGATACAAGGCGATGTCGTTATGTGGGTCGCGGCAGCGGGCGTTGTGGTTAATGCGCTTACCGCGTGGCTGTTTATGGCCGGTAGTAAAAATGATCTTAATATTAAGGGGGCATTTTTACACATGACCGCCGATGCTCTGGTGTCACTCGGGGTGGTGCTCTCCGGTGCGCTTTACCTGCAATGGCATTGGAGTTGGCTGGATCCCGTGGTTAGTATCCTTATTGCTGCACTGGTTGTGATGAGTACCTGGTCATTGTTCAAACAATCTCTGCATCTTTTATTTGATGGTGTCCCAGAACATATTGATACAAAATCAGTAGCGCTATTATTGACTGAAATAGCAGGCGTTATCAGTGTCCATGATCTACATATTTGGGCGATATCAACGACAGAAAATGCGCTAAGCGCGCATCTGGTTATTGGGGATGAGTTTGATCGTGATCTGGTATTAAAAATGGTCACCGATAACCTTCTGGACTATAAATATATCGATCATATAACGATCCAACTAGAATCTTCCCGTTTCTCCAAAACCTGTTTATCCAAGCACTGTACAAGTAAAAATATTTAACTTCATATCTGACCTGCTTGTTTTGGTCGAACAGTCGCTTTACGCTGCGCTTTATTGATCTGCTAATTTCGTTCATTAAGTAAATTTTTTTGATAAAACACCATTTATGACTACAGTTTGCTTATATAAGGTTCTCTCAACGGTTTGATTACATTATGAATAGCGCAATGTATGAAGTACTGCCGGGTAAAACGCACCCAATAGGTGCTACGGTGGAAAGTGATGGCGTTAATTTCTGCCTCTATTGTGATGAACGCTGCACCTCAGTGGAATTACTGCTGTTTGAGCAGCACGATGCTGTTGAACCCTATGAAATTATTTGTTTTGATCCCCTGATTCATCGTAGTTTTTACTTTTGGCATATTTTTGTAAAAGATTTGCCCGAAAAAATACATTATGCCTATCGCGTTGATGGCCCTTATCAACCTGAAAACGGATTGATTTTTGATAATCAGAAAGTGTTAATCGACCCCTATTCAAAAGGGATTAATCGCGGTTTATGGCAGCGCAATGATGCCTGCAAAGTCGGTGATAATCTGCATACTTCAATGCGCAGTTGTGTGCTTAAGTTAGGCGATTACGATTGGCAGGGCGATAAACCACTTAATCACCGCCTTAATGAGAGCATTATTTACGAAATGCATGTCGGTGGATTTACTAAATCACCGACGTCCAGGGTTAAAAATCCGGGTACTTATTCGGGAGTATTAGAAAAAATACCTTACTTACAAGCATTAGGTATTACCGCCGTAGAGTTACTGCCTGTATTTGAATTTGATGATTCTGAGGTGCGTTATGTTAACGGCAATAAATTAGTTAACTATTGGGGGTATAGCAGCGTCAACTTTTTTGCTCCTCATTCGGGGTATTGCGTAAATCCGCAAGAGGGTGACCATTTAAATGAGTTTAGAGATTTAGTTAAAGCGCTGCATCGGGCTGATATCAGTGTGATCCTTGATGTTGTGTTTAACCATACCGATGAAGGAGGGCATCAGGGACCGGTTTACTCTTTTAAAGGATTTGCCAATGAAAGTTATTATTTTTTAATGGCTAAACATAAAAACATTTACTGTAATTATTCCGGTTGCGGCAATACCTTTAAATGTAACCATCCCATTGCTGAAAAGTTTATTGTTGATTGTTTGCAATATTGGGTGCGAGAGATGCACATTGATGGTTTTCGTTTTGATGAGGGGACTATCTTAGCGCGTGGCGAAAATGGCAACCTGATGGACAATCCTCCTGTAATCTGGGCGATCGAATTATCTGAGCAATTGGCCGAGACTAAAGTGATTGCAGAGGCTTGGGATGCACAGGGAGGCTACCAGGTAGGCTCCTTTCCGGGACACCGCTGGGCTGAATGGAATGGTATTTACCGTGATGATATACGTGATTTTGTACGAGGTAAGGCCGGCATCCTTGGCTCGGTTGCGAGGCGCATAGGTGGCAGCGCGGATCTCTACCAGAAACAGTATGAACTGCCGAGTAACAGTATTAATTTTGTTAATGCTCATGATGGTTTTACCCTTAATGATCTGGTTTCCTACAACAACAAACACAACCATGCAAATGGCGAAAACAACCGTGATGGCGTCGAGCAAAACAGGAGTTGGAATTGTGGCGTTGAGGGGATTACTGATGATAAACAAATTAATATGCTGAGAAGGCAGCAGATCAAAAATTTCGCCAGCATTTTAATGTTATCTAAAGGCGTACCGATGTTTGTTGCTGGTGACGAAGTCTGCCGAACGCAGCAGGGTAATAATAATGCCTACTGTCAGGATAATGAAATCTCCTGGTTCAATTGGCAGGATGTGGATAGCAATAAAGCTATGCTGCAGTTTTGGCAACGGCTGATCGCTTTTCGTAAGGCCCACCCGAGTTTATTTAGCAACAGGTATTATGATGGTGAAATAGGCAAGCATGGATTGTTCGATATAGCCTGGCATGGCTGTAAACTGTGGAAACCCGGTTGGAATGATGCAAACGGATTGGCATTGGCAATGACACTTAGTGCGCGGGAGAATGAGGACGATCTGCATATTATGTTCAATATGTACTGGGAAGAACTCGAATTTGAGTTACCTGAAATTGCCGGGGAACAATGGTACCGTGCTATTGATACGTCATTACTTTCACCTTTGGATATCGCCAAAACGGGTGACGAAATACTTCACAACGGGGATAGTTATAAAGTAAGCGGACGCAGTATTGTTGTCCTGATCTCCAAATAAATAGAAGAAAATAGTCCGTCGTTTTTATACCAGACTACTTGAATCTGCAGATTCAGGTAGCCTGGTATAGATAGCCTTTTAATAGTTCAATCAATCGCTTTTAAGGTTGCAACCAGCAACTGCCAAAATTTATCAACACTGGCGATATTTACCTTTTCATCTGGACTGTGGGGATATTTAATAGTGGGACCGAATGAGATCATATCCCATTGTGGATAGTGAGCGCTAAACAAACCACATTCCAGCCCCGCGTGAATCACCATCGCTTTTGGCTTCCTATCAAATAGATCGAGGTATTGTTGCTCCATTATTTTATAAATAGTGGAGTGTTTATTGGGTGCCCAACCGGGATAGTCACCTTGTAAAAGAACGTTTGCGCCATGTTTTTTAAAGTGCTGGGCAATTTTCTGAGCTGTTGTTTGTTTTTCCTGTTCCACTTGTGAACGTACTAATACTTGAATATCAAAAACCCGCGGGTTGTTCCGGTTTTGTGCAACAACGCCTAAATTTGATGAGGTTTGCACAACATCAGAAAAATTATTATCCATGCTGAAGACACCATTATCACAATCCTGCACGCTGTTTAATAAATCAGTTTGGCTTTGATGAGTTAAAATAAAATTTGGTAAATCACAGGATTTAATAGAAAGCTGTAAATCAGGCTCTGCCGCTTTAAATTCATTGCGCAGTTTTTGCTGCAGGGTATTGATGATAATCT
>DATCZZ010000226.1:0-3888 GCA_036525635.1 Psychromonas sp.
CGCTTTATCAGCCATTAGGAAGTCGATACCGTAAAGTGCAATACGGCGGTAATCACCAATGATACGGCCACGACCGTATGCATCAGGTAAACCTGTTAATACGCCAGACTTACGACATTTAAGGATGTCACCGGTGTAAACATCGAAAACACCTTGGTTATGTGTTTTACGGTATTCAGAGTAAATTTTGTTAATAGTTGGATCTAACTCTTTACCATAAACTTTACAAGAACCTTCGATCATACGAATACCGCCATTCGGGATAATCGCACGTTTTAAAGGCGCTTCAGTTTGCAGACCAACGATTGTTTCTAGATTTTTGTTGATGTAACCGGCATCGTGAGCTGTGATTGTAGAAACAACATCAGTATCAAAGTCAACAGGAGCATGCGTAGTATTTTCTTGTTTGATGCCCTCCATTACTTTTGCCCAAAGCGCATCAGTTGCTTTAGTCGCACCAGCTAAGAAGCTTTCATCACCTTCATATGGTGTGTAGTTTTTTTGGATAAAGTCACGAACGTTAACTTCAGCTTTCCAATCTTCACCAGCAAAACCTTGCCATGCAGGTGCAAATTTTTCGTTAAGTGTAGTCATAAAGATTTCCCTTTACAGTTAGATGTTAAGATTAAATGTATTTATAAATTTGTCTTGTTGTTTTGTGTTCGGCGTAGTAAATGGTACGCGCACCGCTTCAAACAACTATTGCGCCCTATGCCATATTCATCCTGTCAATGGCCGCGCCGTTTAAATTCTTGATAAAAATTGTAGGTTAATCTACCTCTGCCAATCAACCTGTTTAATGCTCAATTTTTATACAAAACTATCATATCACATAGTATCAGGACAATAGCCAATTATTAATGTGCAGATAATATCAGGACGATATTTAAAACATGCACATTAGGCGGTTACTGTAAGCTGAAAAATGCCGGCGTAACTTTGCTGACTGCTCTTTTATGAAATTAGATCTGCTCTATTACCTGTGCGACGAGTCTAGCAAATGCTCTCTTGAGTAAAATTGATTTAGATCAAGTTACAAAAAATAATTGTAATTTAATTACAGGATGCTCAGTATTTAATTTTTCTGTTAATTAACGCGCAAGTTTTGTAGTTTTATTTCTTTTAAGTGTGACGCGCGTCTTGTTTTCGGGATTTTTTTATTTGCTTAATTAAAAGTTGCCTATTTTAGGTAAGATTTAATTGTTAGGAAAACTAACCTTATTATTATCATGGTTTATAATTTATTTGCGGTCACAATAAAAAGATAAGTTACTTTATTAACAATAAATTATCGGTTTAATATTGATATTTTTAGAGGGAGTATAATTATGAATGTTCAAATAATGGTAATAGTTCATGGATCAGAACACGCGCATTTAGTTAAGGTTTTATCAGAAAAAACACACGCATTAGGCGGCAAATGGCTGAATAGTAAAATTAGTCATATTGATGACTATTTTGCCGGTTTGATTAAAATTGAAATTGAATCTAATAATGCGGATAAGTTAATTGATGAGTTTAAAGCCTTAAATATCAATGTTGAAACGGCAAAATTAGATCAGCTTGCACAGCAGAAATCTAAACATCTTATTTTAAATATTGATGCAAAAGATCGTTTTGGTCTGGTGAATGATATTTCTGAAGTATTAGGCGAAAATGACATAAAAATCGAGAGTATGGAATGTCATCGTGTCGGAGGGGCTGATACTGGTGGCGTCATGTTCACTAGTGAGTTCAAAATTTTAGTCGCGGATGATTTCAATAAAGGGGAGTTGATTGATTCCTTACAGACTATCGCAACTGATTTGGCGGTTGATTTACACGCACCAGCATAGTTAATGCCAGGCAAACTAAAAAGGCGGCTATTTTTCAATAGCCGCCTTTTTCATTCTTTAAAGTTTGTTTGCAATAAAATATTTTGCTTATAGCAGAGCTGGAATACCATATTTGGATTCAAGCATACCGACTGCAAGCATTGCCACTAAACAGACAGCAAGCACGATTCCAGGAATGATAACTTTATCTAAGAACGAAAGACTTGCAGCTCGCTCTTTATCGCCAATCAGACCGTTGTTATCAAGTAACATGGTTAATGCCCAAGCAAGAACTGGGTTGAAAACCGCTGCAGAGAAGATACAGATACCAGCAGACTGAGAGTCTTTAGTATCTTTAATCATCTGCATACCCGCTTCAAGTAACGGTAAAAACACACCCACTAGCAATGCTATTTTCATTACAGGAGGCCATACTGCCACATCCATTGGGAAACCCAAAATCGCAATAATAATTACCAGTGAACCAAGGATAATAGAGCCACCTGGAATCGGGCGTTTTGCAATAGCTGCCGGGATCATGTAGGTACCCCAGCTTGATGTGATATTACCACCACCAACAGCCGTTCCGACCATTTGACGGATAGAACACATGGTCATTGTATCGTCCACATCCATTAGTACATTATCAGTGCCTTTCGGATAGTTCAGCTCTTGGAAAATACGGTGTCCCAGGAAGTCAGGAGACCACATTGCAACCGCTAAGATAGCAAATGGTAGGGATGCAATAAAGTGTTGCAGGTTAGGCAGACCAAGCATCCAGCCTTCAGTAGTACTACCCCACCAGTAAACTGGGTTTAAGTTAGGTAAGCCCATCTCTGTTTGGAAAGTGATATCAAATCCAGCGCCACAAACAAGTGCAACAACAAGCCCTGTCACAGCACATGCCGGAATCGCTAACCAACGTTTATTAATCTTTGCAAGGTAAGCGTAGAGAATGACAGTGGCGGCTAAAACCACCAGACCAACATAGCCCATGCTGCCGGCTGCAACGCCGTGCTCAATGGATTCAAGGCCTTTACCCCAGGCTTGAACATCTTTAATCATTGAGAAGGTTCCGCCAAATCCAAGGAACACTAATAAACCACCGGCAACGCCATCACTGGTTAAGTTAACCAGTTTCGAACCGCCTTTAAAATAACTTAGTATTAAACCAAACACCCCAAGTAAAAGAGCGAGTGCAAGTGGATGAGCACCGGCTAACGCAATGGCGCCGATTAATGGGATCATTGGGCCATGGTTACCGGCTAAGTTGGCTTTCGGGTTAATAAAACCAGAGGCGACAACACAGAAAAGCAATGCAGGAATTAACATCTCTACTCGAGCCACTTCAATGGCAAATTCGGTGCCTAGATTGACTCCCCATTTTTCTGATAAGCCGGCCGCCCACGCTGACATTACAGCTGAATACATGGAGATAATACCGATTGTACCTGCGATAGCGGGCACAAGATCTTCCCATTCAAAATTGAAATCGCGACCAGGCAAGTTTAGACCGTAACGGCGTGGTTTCATGATTTGCAGTTCGTGATCCAGGTAATCAGAGCGGCTTGCAAACTCACTAGATGGCCTGTGTAATTCACTATAGCTCTTGTCTTTATTCTCTTCCGACATTGGGTTGTTACTCCGTTACTGTTAGTAAGCGTTAGTTAAAATTGAAAGTAAAATGGGTTAACAGGTTTAATTAGAAAAATGCAGACGACTAATTAGCCTATCTAATGTGTTGCGTAGCTTATATAAAGGATTTTAATTCTGATTGATCTGGATCAGAATAGTGACAATTCTGAAATAAAACTACCAATATTTTTTTATAATTTGTGTGATCTAGCCCCTTCAAAAGAACAAGTTAACAGCCTGATTGTGTATGTTTTGTTCTCAAAAGTTAAAATTTAAGCAGTGAAGGGCGGTTTCGGTCGACTACTGAAGATATACAGGCCCTACAGTAATAACTGTATCTCCTGTAAAATTTGTAGACACCACTCTGCAATGCGTTGATCGCTTAATTCGTATTGTGAATCTTCATCCAGTGCCAACCCCATAAAGTAGGGTTGCTCTG
>DATCZZ010000227.1:0-9644 GCA_036525635.1 Psychromonas sp.
ATTAAGGTCTGCCTGCAAACGTTTAATAGTATAAAATGGCTGCCCCTGGATAGTAATCAGTTCTGCCAGCGAGTTATCTAAATCAAGCACCTGCTTTCGGCTTAAATTACCCAGGGCTAACAACCGTAAACTTGATTGATTAAATATTTTTTCAATAAATTTATCTATATCTGGCAAACTTATACTGTCCATTTCAGAAAGCAGAGCCGCATCAGACCATGCCGGCAAACGTGCTAACTGTTTAAAACCATCAAAAGCGAAATCCAGTGGTTTCATTTTTGATTTATTATTTAATTGACGCTGCATCTCCTCTTTGGCCAGCGCCAGTGACTGCCCGGTAAATTTTGCATTTTTTACCTGAGTTAATATGCTTAATAATAATTTATCCTGCTTATCATTATAGCCGGAAGTGCTTATCAACAGGCCATTGGAATGGCTTAGCGCAAAACCTAAGCCGGCTTCATCGGTAATAAAATTCAGCGCGGAAAACTCTTTTTCAAGCATTTTCAGCAACAGATTCATGGTTACCCTGGATTTTGCATCCTGGTCGGCAAGATTATTGTTGAGCTGCAGTTTAAGGCTTGCTTTGGGCTCTTTAAGGTAAGCACTTTGTTTGAACCACACAGAGTGGCCAACTTTATTAACCAGCTGCTCGGCTTTATCCGAATAATCGCTCCCCACCAGGCTAAGATCTTCTGCTAACCACGGATTACTCGCTGGCAATGTTAACTGGATCTGCTGCGCCTGTTTTAACCAGCTTTGCTGCGTTTTTTTAGGTATCGCCCTACGCGCATACTCTCCCTGGTAGTGCGGGATCTGCGCCTCCCCTTGGGCATCTGGACTCATTGTAAAAAGTCGGCTATTTTCGGGTGTTAAATAAGTTAACAATTGAGCGATAAATTGCGCATTAAACGCATCTAAACGATAGGGGTGGAATAACAGGTCTTTGCCTGGATAGAGCTGCATATTAGCGGCCAGTGCCATGACATAGTGGAAACCCGCATCTTTAGTTAAAAATTCAAAACGCCTATCCAAGCCGCTCTTCTGCTCCTGATACTGGCGTTGATTAATACCCTGGGTTTTAATCAACTCAATATAAGCAAATAAACTCGCCAAAATTCTATCTTGTGCCTGCAAACCCGCATTAGTCAGTTTGAACTGCATGGAAAACAGCGAATAGTTGTCACTATAAGGGCCATAAAAACCGGCCATCACAGATTCCACCAGCCCGGCTTTCTGCAGATTATCCGATAATCCCCCCTGATGATCCGAGCCTAATAAACGACTGATGTAACCGCCAGGCTGGTACATATATTCCTCTTTTACACTCGGTATTAAGAAATTCACCTGTAATAATTTAAGATCCGCTGTGGGTTTCATTTCAACACTGATGCCGAGTTGATCTGCAGTTAACATCGGCGTGACGATCACCGGCTTAACGCTATTTTTGTTGGGAATCTGGCTGAGGTATAACAGGGCTAGCTTTTGTAAATCGGCAATTGAGCGCGGGCTGGTTAATGCCACCTTCATTAAATTAGCTGAGTAATAGGTTGTGAAAAACTTAACTAATTCATCCTGTAATTGACTGCCGGGTTTATCTTTTAAGGTGGTCAAATCGCCCGTACTAAAACGCGCGCTTGGGTAATTCGGATTCAGGGTATAACGCTGCAGGGCATAAAACTTACGCATATCGTTATCAAAATAGGTTTTGTGCTCCGCATTTACAGTGTGCCTCTCTTTATCCGCGTATTTTTCATCAAGCAACGGGGCGCGCATGACATCCCCTAATCGGTCTAATGCCTCAGCAAAGTGGCTATCATTAACTTCAAAACCATATACGGTCGACTCCTGCGCGGTATAAGCATTAGTATAGCCACCATGCTGGCTCATGAATTTACTGTATTCATTGATGACAGGATAACGCTCTGAGCCTAAAAACAACATATGCTCGAGATAATGAGCTAGGCCCAATTGCTGATCCGGGTTATGCATACTGCCGACGGGTAATGATAATGCAGCGGCACTGTTTTCTAAATCCGGATCAGAGACCAGCAACACTTCAAGCTGGTTCGGTAAACGGATCAGTTGATATTCACGTGCATCATTCGGGCTTTTAATAACGGCTGTATCGAGTATTTCAACAGGAGCGGGGGATTGCCCGGCCTGCCCCTTAATATCAGCAGATAAAAGAGGCGAAAAAGTACAGGATAAACAAAAAAGAAGCAGTACTAGCGGATTGTAACGTGACATTATTTATTCTCTTCAGTGTTGGGAAATAAAACATTCTTGGCCATTAAGACAAGCCACTCTGTAATAAGTTTAATAATACCAAATCCGGTAATTATCTATTCATTTATGCTGGTTAAAATGAATGCTAACTTCGTTATTGATTTTATAATTAGAATAACTAGTTACTGCAATCAATGCCTTGTTTTCATCCATTTTTCCTGCGCCTAAATAGATCACATTATTAACGGAATTGGTATAAAAATAAAATAGGGTCAACTCGTCGTCAGCTTCAGGATAAATGCGCACAAAACAGAAACTAAACCTGCAGCCAAAATGTAACCGGCCCATCGTTGGTGGATGAAACCTGCATATCCGCAGCAAATACCCCGGTTGCAACAGCAATCCCCAGTTCTCGACAGGTTTGATTAAATAACAGATAAAGAGACTCAGCCTGCTCTGGCGGTGCGCCATTGGAAAAACCCGGGCGGTTACCTTTATTGGTTTCTGCCGCCAGGGTAAATTGTGAAACGACTAGGAGACTACCGCCGGCCTGCTGCACATTAAGGTTCATTTTATCCTCGCTGTCGGCAAACACCCGGTAATTCAGAACCCGCTGCGCCAGGCGTTTGCATTTTTTCTGATCGTCCCCTTTTTCCACGCCCAGCAAAACCAATAACCCCGACTCTATCTTAGCAACGTTTTTCCCGGCGACTTCCACCCTGGCTTGACTGACTCGTTGGATCAGCGCAATCATATCCCCTCCCCCAGATATTCTTCCTTTACGGGATGTTCCTTATGCTGCTGCAGAAACTCTTCCAGGGTTGCGGTGACTTCAGCGCCTATTAAAATAATTAACCAAGTGTAATAGGTCCATATAAAGAGAATAGGGATCACGGCCAATGCCCCGTATATTAATTGCTGGGAGGGGAAATTAGTGATGTATAGTTTGAACAGATCCGTCCCGAAGAAAAACAGGATAGCAGCAATAAAACCGCCGATTAATGCATAACGAAAACTGACTCTTTGATGCGGAACAAGTGTATAAACACCGGCAAAGGCTAACCAGGTTAAAATAAAAGGGGTAAACCCCAGTAAGCGCTGCCCGAGTGACAAAGAGCCGTGCTCCTGGAAAATAGTGAAAAGGTAAGAGCTTAACAGGACACTGGCGCCGATAATGATCGGGCCAAGGCTTAAAATAGTCCAATAAATAGTAAAGGCATGTATCCGCGAGCGTTTATTGGTGCAACGCCAGATGCGGTTAATAGTTTGATCTATGGTAGATATCAATAACAACGCAATAACGATCAATGAGCCCATCCCCATCATGCTCATTTTTTTAGTATTTTCAATAAAGCCAGTCATATGCTCTTTAATGGCATCGCCGGAAGTAGGGACAAGATTATTATAAATGAGATCTTCGAATATCTGTTTTAGTTCCGAAAAAACCGGAAAGGCGGATAACATGGAAAAAATGACCGCCAGTAAAGGTACGACAGATAATAAAGTCACATAGGCTAAATGCCCCGCGGGCACTTTAATATTATCTTCCTCACTACGCTGCCATATAAATAATAAATATTGATATATTACTTTAATTTTATCCACAACGATTTGTTTACTGAGTTCCAACATCACCATCATCCCTGATTGTTATTCACTGCATTTACTATAAACCTAAAGCGCAGATAAAAAAAAGGCCTTACCTGAGTAAGACCTTGTTTATCTGAACTGTTTTTAGTTATTTATCCTTTTGCAGGACGCGAAGCACGTTTACGTTCGTTTTCTGTAAGCAGTTTCTTACGGATACGAATGCTTTTCGGTGTGACTTCAACTAATTCATCAACATCGATAAACTCAAGCGCCTGTTCAAGTGATAAGATAATTGGTGGAGATAAAGTCTGCGCTTCATCCGTACCGGAAGCACGAACGTTAGTCAGCTGTTTACCACGTACACAGTTCACGGTCAGATCATTGTCACGGTTATGAATACCGATAATCTGACCTTCATATACATCTGTACCATGACCTAAGAATAGGCGGCCACGGTCCTGCAGGAAGAATAGAGAGTAAGTAACCGCTTTACCTGTTTGATTACAAATCAATACACCATTTTGACGCTGACCGATAGTACCGCCTTTATGCGGGCCGTAATGATCAAATGTATGGTAAAGCAAACCGGAGCCAGAGGTTAAGGTCATAAACTCAGTCTGGAAACCGATCAGGCCACGACTTGGGATAACAAAGTCTAAACGAACTCGACCTTTGCCATCTGGCGTCATATTCGTCATTTCCGCTTTACGGAGGCCTAACTGCTCCATCACACTGCCCTGGTGCTGCTCTTCAACATCCACGGTTAAGGTTTCCATCGGCTCATGTAACTGGCCATCGATCATACGTTCGATAACTTCAGGACGGGATACAGCCAATTCGTAACCTTCACGACGCATATTCTCAATTAAAATACCTAAATGTAATTCACCACGGCCTGATACTTTAAATTGATCCGGATTTTCAGTTTCTTCTACTTTAAGCGCAACGTTATGTACCAGCTCTTTTTGCAGACGATCAAGGATATTACGTGATGTAACAAATTTACCTTCCTTACCGCAGAATGGTGAAGTGTTTACCTGGAAAGTCATAGTCACCGTTGGTTCATCAACGGTTAATGGCGGCAGTGCTTCAACATTGTTTTGCGCACAGATGGTATCAGAAATTTTCAGTTCACCTAAGCCGCTGATAGCAATGATATCACCCGCCTCTGCTAACTCAACATCATGACGTTCAAGGCCTAAGTAACCTAATACCTGACCCACTTTACCTTTACGCTCTTTACCATCAGCACCGATTATCGTCACTTGCTGGTTAACTTTAACGTTACCACGGGTAATACGACCCACGCCAATAACACCAACATAAGAGTTGTAGTCAAGTTGAGAGATCTGCATTTGGAAATCACCATCGCGATCCGCATCTGGTGGTGAAACGCTATCTACGATAGTCTGGAACAAATCTTCCATGTTGTCAGTTTGTACATCTATATCTTTACTTGCCCAGCCATTTAGCGCAGATGCGTAAACCACTTGGAAATCTAACTGTTCATCGGTTGCACCAAGGTTATCAAACAGATCAAAAACCTGATCCATAACCCATTCAGGGCGCGCACCCGGGCGATCAACTTTATTGATAACAACAATCGGCTTCAGGCCGTAAGCAAATGCTTTTTGTGTCACAAAACGTGTTTGCGGCATCGGGCCGTCAACCGCGTCTACGATCAAACAGACGCTGTCCACCATAGACATAATACGTTCTACTTCACCACCAAAGTCGGCGTGTCCCGGAGTATCGACGATATTGATATGGTAGTCGTTCCAAACAATAGCGGTATTTTTTGCAAGGATGGTAATACCACGTTCTTTTTCAAGATCGTTAGAATCCATTATGCGTTCTTCAGTACCGCCACGTAAATCCAGTGTCCCCGACTGCTGTAAAAGTTTATCAACAAGGGTAGTTTTACCATGGTCAACGTGAGCAATAATGGCAATATTTCTTAATTTTTCTAACGACATGACGTGCCTCAAAAGTAACAATGTATGAAAAAATACCAATTGGATAAACCTAGCGCTATTTCCACACTATATTTATCTAATTGGTATTATATGCGCACATTGTAACCGTAATTTGAAAAATAGAAAGTTTTAACTCCGTCACAATTAACATAAGAGCACTATTATTCGCTTTTAATACAACTTTAAGGGGATTAGATTATCTCTCTGGCCTGCCCAAAATAGCTACGCACCAAAATGGCGCGCAATCGCACCAAAATGGCGCGTCAATTAGGTCTGATTCACGCTTTATCACAACAAAACAGGTAAGATAGCGTTATATGCAGCTGGCATATTGGTCTTCCAGCTAGCGTTATAAAATAAATTTTTTATGGTTGCCCTTCATTTAAATGTTAATTAGAGGTTCTAAACATGTCTTTACAAACAGCACAAGACGTTCTTAATTTGATCCAAGAACAAGAGGTAAAATTCGTTGATTTACGCTTTACCGATACACGTGGTAAAGAGCAGCACGTATCTATTCCGCATCACCAGGTAAGTGAAGATTTTTTCGAAGATGGCAAGATGTTTGATGGCTCTTCAATCGCCGGTTGGAAAGGTATTCAAGATTCAGACATGGTGTTAATGCCGGATCCCACTACCGCTGTTCTTGACCCGTTTACAGATGATGCAACGCTTAATCTGCGGTGTGACGTCCTAGAGCCTAAAACAATGCTTGGTTACGAGCGAGATCCTCGTTCTGTTGCTAAACGAGCGGAAGCATATATGTGCTCAACAGGTATTGCTGACACTGTTTTATTTGGTCCAGAGCCGGAATTTTTCCTGTTTGATGATGTGAAATACGGTAACGACATGCAGGGGGCATTCTATGCAGTCGATGCCAAGGAAGCTGCATGGAACTCAGCCACGTCATATGACGAAGGTAACACGGGTCACCGTCCTGCTGTCAAAGGCGGTTACTTCCCGGTCGCACCGGTTGATTCTGCACAAAACATCCGCTCTGCCATGTGTTTAATTATGGAAGAGATGGGTCTTGTGGTTGAAGCGCATCACCATGAAGTGGCGACTGCAGGTCAAAATGAGATTGCCTGTCGCTTCAACACTATGGTTAAAAAAGCCGATGAGATCCAGATTTACAAATATGTTGTACACAACGTTGCGCACGCTTACGGCCAGACGGCAACCTTCATGCCTAAACCGCTTATCGGTGATAACGGTTCAGGTAATCACTGTCACCAGTCTCTTGGTAAAGACGGCGTTAACCTTTTCTCCGGTGACCTGTACGGCGGCCTTTCTGAACTGGCGCTTTATTACATCGGCGGTATCATCAAGCATGCAAAAGCACTTAATGCGTTTACCAATGCATCAACTAACTCTTACAAGCGTCTAGTGCCACATTTTGAAGCCCCCGTTATGCTGGCTTACTCCGCGGCGAACCGCAGTGCATCTATCCGTATTCCGGTTGTGCCATCTCCTAAAGCGGCTCGTATCGAAGTACGTTTCCCGGATCCGACAATGAACCCGTACTTAGCTTTCTCGGCAATGTTAATGGCTGGTCTTGACGGTATCAAAAACAAAACCCACCCCGGCGATGCACTGGATAAAGATCTCTACGATCTTCCTAAAGAAGAAGCAGATGCAATTCCACAAGTGGCTGTTTCTTTTGAAGAAGCACTTGCCTCTCTTGATGCTGACCGTGACTTCTTACTTGAAGGCGGGGTTTTCTCTAATGACTCAATTGATGCATACATCGCCCTTAAAACAGCTGAATGTGAAGCCGTTTCCCGCGCAACGCATCCAAAAGAGTTTGAGCTTTACTACAGCGTATAATCTGCCTTAGCAGTTAGTAATCCTCCCCTGATTGCACATTTTTAATGCTACAGGGGACAAAAAGGATCGCCTTGTGCGATCCTTTTGCAATCATTCTTCTCGACTCTCCCTCCTCAGAAATAGTAAAATAAGCGGCTTTGATATTATATCCAAACTACTTGGCTTAGGTATAAATGCATAGCGGCAATAAAAACCGTCCGATAAGGCATCCGATTGTTAGCACATAACACAAGCAACAACTGGCTTGATTATTGCATATGTTTTTCCCGTATTTAATGTTGTAGATTTAATAGTAACCAAGCTGATACCATACAGCCCTTATTTTACAAGCAAAGGAGCCCCACATGAGTGGAAACCAAACCCGTCTTAAAGCTATTGAACAAATCGCTAATCGTGCACCAAAATTGGTCAGTACACCTGAGCCGTTAAGCAAAATTTGGGCTACAGACGTTTTCAACCTGCAAAAAATGGAAGAAGCATTATCAAAAAATGCCTTCAAAGCGATTAAAAAGACAGTTCAAACTGGATCACCTTTAGATGCAGCAACGGCTGATATTGTCGCAGCCGCGATGAAAGACTGGGCACTAAGCAAAGGGGTTAAATTCTATTCACACGTATTTTACCCAATGACCAACATCACTGCAGAAAAACATGATGGCCTTATCATTACAAATACTGATGGTGGTGCGATTACTGAATTTACCGGTAGTTTGTTGATTAAAGGTGAACCAGATGGTTCTTCTTTCCCTAACGGCAGTCTGCGTATGACTAACGCTGCGCGTGGTTATACAGCATGGGATCCGACCAGCCCTGCATACATCATGCATACGCCTAATGGCGCTACATTAATGATCCCAAGTGTATTTATGTCTTGGACTGGTGAAGCACTGGATAAAAAAATCCCGCTTCTTCGCACCAATGCAGCAATGAACAGTGCCGCACAAAAAGTACTGACGTTAATGGGCGAAACTGAAATCGCGACACTTAATTCAAGCTGTGGTGCGGAGCAAGAGTATTTCTTAGTTGATGAGCATTTCGCTAATGCTCGTCCGGATCTGTTATTAGCAGGCAGAACCTTATTTGGTGCTTCAGCAGCGAAGGGTCAGCAGTTTGATGATCACTACTTTGGTGCGATCCCAGAGCGCGTGCAAGTGTTCATGCAGGACTTTGAAGATACGCTATACCGTTTAGGTATTCCGGCTAAAACACATCATAACGAAGTAGCACCAGGTCAGTTTGAAATTGCACCTTACTACGAAGCAGCAAACGTTGCCGCTGATCACCAGCAACTTCTGATGACGATCATGAAGAGCACCGCTAAGAAACATGGTTTCCTTTGTTTATTACATGAAAAACCATTTACGGGCATCAACGGTTCAGGTAAACACGTTAACTGGTCTGTAGGTAACAGCACGCAAGGTAACTTGTTGGATCCAGGTAAAACGCCACATGATAACCTTAACTTCCTACTATTCTGTGGTGCGGTAATTCGTGGTGTACATAAATTCGGTCCGTTATTACGTGCGGTAATTGCTTCAGCTTCTAACGATCATCGTTTAGGTGCTAACGAAGCGCCACCGGCAATTCTTTCTGTTTATTTAGGTGACCAATTAGAAGGGCTATTTAACGACATCAAAGAAGGCAAGCTGTTAACCACTGCTGAAGGCGGTGTAATGGATCTAGGTTTATCGCAAATCCTTCACTTTGAACGTGATCCAGGTGACCGTAACAGAACTTCGCCATTTGCTTTCACTGGTAACCGTTTTGAGTTCCGTGCTGTCGGTTCTTCACAATCAGTATCTGGTCCTTTAGTTGCAATGAATACTATGCTTGCAGATTCATTAAACTGGATTGCTGAGAAGCTAGAAGCAGCTTTGACTAAAGAAGCCGATCAAACAGTTGCTGTTATCTCTGTATTAAAAGAGCTAATGGAGCTGCACGGCAACGTTATATTTGGTGGTGACGGATACTCTGAAGCATGGCACAAAATGGCGGTTGAAGAGCGTGGTTTGAAAAATTTAC
>DATCZZ010000228.1:0-7273 GCA_036525635.1 Psychromonas sp.
TTGCTGCTGCCCGCTGTTTTGCTGCTGCCCGCTGTTTTGCTGCTGCCCGCTGTTTTGCTGCTGCCCGCTGTTTTGCTGCTGCCCGCTGTTTTGCTGCTGCCCTCTGTTTTGCTGCTGCCCGCTGTTTTGCTGCTGCCCGCTGTTTTGCTGCTGCCCGTTGTTTTGCTGCTGCCCGCTGTTTTGCTGCTGCCCGCTGTTTTGCTGCTGCTCTTTTAATTTTTTTAATAAATCGATATTTTCCTGCGCTGCAGCTAGTCTCGGGTCTAAGAATAATGATTGTTGATAAGCTGCAATGGCTTTATCAAAGTCTTGTAACTGTGCGTAGGCATTGCCCATATTATAAAAAGCAGAGGCATTGTTTGGCTGTGCAACCGTTGCTTGTTCAAATTGCGCCAATGCTTGTTGATATTGTTTGTTTTTATATAAAGCGCTGCCTTTTTCCAATGCGCTGTCATATAAGGCACTCGCTTGTGCATAGTCTTTCTCCTGATAAGCCTGGAAGGCATTCTGGCGATTATTTTTCCATATTGAGGCCTGCACTTCGGGTGTGAAACTGGGCAAGGTCAGGGTTAATAAAAGCACATAAAAGAGACCTTTTCTAAACAGCAATAAAAACAGGGGAAGTAATAAAAAAGCCAGCCAATAGCCATCATCTATTGCCAGTTGATTTTTACCCTGCTGCTGCGATTCTTTTTTCATTGCCTGATTAACTGAAAAATGCCCGGATAATTGCTCTATATCAGTATTGCTATTACTCACATTGACGTATAAACCGCCGCTTGCACGGCTTATTTTGAGCAAAGGTTGAGTATCTAATGTCGGGATAACTATCTGTCCTGACTGATCTTTTAATAAAGATCCATCGGGTAGTTTAATGGCGGCCCCCTGTTTACTGGCCATGGCTAATATTGATACAACCCAATCAGTGCCCTTTAATCTGTCGGCCATAATATCTGCGCTGTATTGATCAATAGCATCTGTGATAAAGACAATATGTCCACGCTGATAGCCTGCGTTTTTTAACCCTGTTATTGCCAGCTCTAACGCCAGATCCGCTCGTGATCCCGGGACGGGCATAATATCCGGGGAAAGATGGGGAATATGATTGATGATTGCATTGCCGTCCCGGGTTAAAGGGGCGATGGTGAATGCATCACCGGCATAGGCAATTAGCCCTTTTTCACCCTCGCGCCAGTTTTTAATCAAATCAATTGCTTTATATTTAGCCTGGCTTAAACGGTTTGGTTTGGCATCTGTTGCATACATTGAATAGGAAAGGTCCAGGGCAATGATTTGTGCTTTTTGCATCTCATAAACCGGCAACTGATGCTGCCGCCAGGTCGGTCCCGCAAGGGAAATGCAGGCAGTAATCGCCAGTAGGTTAATGAGAAATTGCAAAGAGGCGTTTTTTTTGGGCACACTTACCAAGTGCTCGCTCAAATGTGCGGCAATCAAACGCTGATGTTGTCTGTTTTTGGCCGTTTTATAATTTAACAACGCGAAGAAAAATACGGCAAATACACCGAGTAACCAAAACGGGCGTAAAAACGCCAATGGCATTAAAGTGCTCTCAGGCGACATCAGGCCCCCTTAGTTTTAGATAGATTACAAAAGTAGAGAGCAGTAACAGTGCTGCTGATAACGGCCAGTAAAAGATATCTTCCTCAGGGCGAAACTCTAAAAAATCACTGTCAATAGGCTCTAGTTGATTAAGCGTTTGATAGATATTTTGTAATTCACTTTGGCTGCGAGCCCGGAAGTATTTCCCGCCGGTCAGCTTAGCTATTTCCATTAATGCCTTTTCATCTAAATCAGCGGAAGGGTTGACTCGTTGATTGCCAAACAGTCCGCGTTTGATCATCTGCTCTGCGCCGATGCCTATGGTGTAGATGGTGATATTGTTTTTAGCCGCCTGCTCTGCTGCTTGAATAGGCTCGATGCTGCCGGCGTTATTTGCACCATCACTCATCAGAATCAGGACGCGCTGATCATTTTTATTTTCTACGAAACGTTTGATTGCCATGGCAATTGACTCACCAATGGCGGTTTTATTACCCGCCAAACCTATTTCACTTTGATCAACCATTTGCTGGATTGTATTCAGATCAAAGGTCAGCGGTGTCTGTAAATAAGCGTGATCGGCAAATAAAATCAGTCCTAAACGATCTCCCTGACGTTCCTTTATAAAGGTTTTTAAGAGATCTTTGAGCAGGGTGAGGCGGTCGACAGTTTGCCCGTTTAACGGCATATCAACCTCCTGCATACTGCCCGATAAATCCAGGGAGATGATCATGTCACGCGTTTGTTGCTGCAGGCGGATTGGCTCTGCAAACCAGACAGGCCGAGCCAAGGCGCTTAACAACAACAACCAGGCGAACCAGGGAATAAAAGTGCATAAATGCCCCTTCTGGGAGGTTGTCTGCTGCTCACTCAAACCTTGTGCCAAGGGGATCCAAATTTGTGTATACGCAGTTTCCTGCGCTTTTAATAAATATCGGACCAGCAGAGGCAGCGGCAGGAGAAAAAAGATCCATAAATAAACAAATTCAAACATGATTGTGCTTCTCTTTATTGTTGCCCGTCTGTTTTTTTATCTGTTTTGGTAAGCATGTTATCCATCTGTGGGCCTGTGCAAAATCACTTGCAGAGCAAGCCCGGGGATCCTGCTGATAAAGGCGCTCTATAAATTGCTGTTTATTTTCAAAGAGCGGAGCCTGTGCATAACGCTGTAAAAAATCAAACCATTGCCCGCCATGCAGTGATGCGACTTGCCGGCGTGGGAAATATGCTAGGGCAACCCCCTTAAGGAGCTGATTTAAAAGCACAAAGTTGGCCTCGGATTTTTTTAACTCGAGTAATTTCTGTAGTGATTTTTTTTGTTTAAGCTGTTGTTTCCTATATTTTTTAAATAAATAGAGAGAGCCCAGCACGCCAATAAAAACAATGCCTAATAAAAACCAGTAAATAGGTGCTAAAGGCCAAAACGAAGGCAACGATGGGTCCACGATATCATTAAGCTGCGCGAGGGGATTTTGGCTATCTGGCAGAGACATGAAACTGTTCCAATAATGGGCGTGACGCTGATATTTGGTAAACAGGGATACCCTGTTTGGTAAAGATACTCATTACCTTGTCCCGGCGTGCTCTGGCCGCATCCTGGTAAGCCTGCAGTGATTTTTTCCGTCTAAAAAATCCTCTGCCCTGCAAGCTGTGAATTTCCAGCATGCTGTGCTGCACGCCTTTGGGCAGTGCGAGTTCAAGGGGATCTGTTATTTGCCATGCATTAATTTGATTATGTCTGCGGATCTGGCTAATCAATTTTTCACACTGCTCATCGAGCTGCGAAAAATCACTGATTAAATGCACCTGACTGCCTGTCTGCACCAGATGGGAAAGGCGTTGCAGTTGTATTAATAATGATTGTGAATCGCGCTCTGTTTTACTGGGGGCAGGGGCGCAGAGTTGCTCGCTTTGGTGCAGGAATGCCATCAAACCCTTATTTCTCCCGGCCGGTTTTAATTCGGCAACTTTTTGTTGGCTGAAGACAATGCCCCCAAGGCGATCATTACGCTGTTTTGCCTGCCAGCTAAGCAGGGCGGCCAGATGACAAGCCTGTACTGACTTGAATACAAACTGGCTGCCAAAAATCATACTGTCAGAAAGATCTAACAGGATAAAAACAGGGCGCTCTTTCTCCTCCTGAAATAACTTAGTATGTGCCTTACCGGTACGAGCGGTAACGGACCAGTCAATACTGCGCACGTCATCACCCGCCTGGTAATGACGCACTTCGGAAAACTCCATGCCACGGCCTTTTATTTTGGCTAAATAATTTCCGGAAAGCTGTTTGCCGGCGACACTGCCAGCCGGGTGCAACTGCATTTTGGCCTGACGTTTATAACTTAACAGTTCAGTCAGGCTGACATCAACCCCTGTTTGATATGGGCTGCCGGCAAAAAGTGCATTTTTAGTCTTAGCGGCTATATCGGTCATAGTCATTAGGCTGGAATGGCTACCTGATTGATGATCTCTTTAATCACTCTATTCGCATCAATACCTTGCGCTTCCGCTTCATAGCTCAAGATAAGGCGGTGGCGTAACACCGGATAGAGGTTTTGGATAATATCATCGGGCATGACAAACTCCCGGTCATTAAGCCATGCGCGGGCCTTCGCGGTGCGCATTAACGCTAATGTTGCACGCGGGCTTGCACCGTAACTGATCCACTCTTGCAATTGTGTGCCGTAGCGTTGTGGCTGGCGAGTTGCGATAATTAAATCAATAAGGTATTGCTCTAAATGAGGGGCAATATTGACGTTCATTATCTCCCGGCGAATAGTGAAAATTTGTTCATTTAAGAGCGGCGTGACGTCAGCTATTTTTTCTTTGAGAATCTCTTTCTGATTGAGTCTTAAAATCTCTTTTTCCGTTTCCGCATTTGGGTAATCAAGCTGCAGGTGCATTATAAAACGATCTAACTGTGCTTCAGGCAAGGGATAGGTCCCCTCCTGCTCAAGTGGGTTCTGGGTCGCCATTACTAAAAACAGTTCCGGTAATGGGTAGGTTCTTTTACCGACCGTTATTTGCCGTTCAGCCATTGCCTCAAGCAATGCCGACTGTACTTTTGCCGGCGCACGGTTTATTTCATCAGCGAGAATTAAGTTATGAAAAAGTGGCCCTTTTTCAAAAATAAATTCACCTGTCTCCTGGCGGAAAATATCTGTCCCGGTAAGATCCGAAGGTAATAAATCAGGGGTAAATTGAATGCGATGAAAATCACCCTCAATGCCGTCTGAAAGCGCATTAATCGCGCGGGTCTTAGCCAGGCCAGGCGGGCTTTCAACAAGAATATGACCATCGGCTAATAATGCAATTAGCAACCCATCAACAAGATCACTTTGTCCTAAGATCATTTTGTTAAGGTAAGTTCGTAATGCGTTAAGTTGTTGTTTCGCCATTGTTATCATCTGCTGCAAATCAAGGTGGCTGAAAATATACTGCGATTAAAAAAGTATCTCAAGTAGAAAAAAATTTTCAGAAAATTTAGATGGCGGTTTAAGTTGATAGGAAAAAGCTTCAGGGCGATGATTGAACATTCATATTTATGACTGTATTTATGTTTTTCCACTTAAAGGAGCGACTCTTACAGTCGGGCAATTTTGTGCTAAATTTTACATGCTAGCTAAGTGATATGGGGATTTTTAAGCAATCTATTTGCAGATATAGAAACGCGCAAGTGGATAAATAACTGGATTCCAGATATAGATTTGCGGTATGTTTGCTTTTATTCTCAGCTTGAAGGACTAAAAATGAGTAAGTTGGCTTCATTTTTCTCGCATCTTCTTGGTTAAGCTGCGATACAGGTTAATTTTTTGCTGCCTTTATCGGCGTTTTGGGTGGCAAATTTATTTTAAAAGGCCTTGCTGCCCCCAATAAAAGATTAATGATCTCAATGAATAGCTTATGATAAGCTTGATGTTAACTGGAGGATAAGTTATTGCATATTTATATTATGCGTCATGGGCAAGCTGAAATGATGGGGCACTCCGATGCGGAGAGAGCATTAACTGCGATCGGACGCTTAGAGACAGAGATGATGGCTAGCCATCTGGCGGAGCAGGAGATCTCTTTTGACGCTGTACTGGTCAGCCCGTATCTGCGCGCTCAACAAACCTGGCAGTCGATTTTTCCCTATTTTAGCGACGTTGCAAATATACAAACTTTGCCGTTTTTAACCCCCGGCGGCAGCGCTCGTCAATCGGTTAATGAAATTTTGGCGTTGCAGGCTGCTGGCGTGCAGCGTCTGTTGATTGTCTCGCATCTTCCCCTGGTCGGTTATATCGTCGGAGAATTAGCCCCGGAAGCCGGTGTGCCTGCCTTTTCTACTTCCGCCGTTGGTATTGTCGAACTCGATGACAGTGGCTTTGGAATTTTGCATAGCTTGACCAGCGTTGCGCAAATATCTGATTAGGTAAAATTTCTTTTAATATTTTCAGTAAAGCAAAAAGGCCATAGCAACATAATCCGCACAACCTGATGCAAATATTATGTTGCCATAACCTATTGCGTGAGAGTGAATAATGATTTTATTAATGTCTGCCGTATTGATAATTAGCTATTATTTATCGGTTAAGTTTGTCAAAGGAGCAGTTGAAAAACTAGGTCAGATTAAGTCAGTCAGCCTGTATCGCATCCACTACATAAACAAAACCCTTCAGATCGTTATAACAGTCTTATTTGTGATCACCTTTTTCCTTATTTTAGGTGTTGAATATTCGCAATTATCAGTATTTCTGTCGTCGGTGTTTGCTGTCATTGGGGTTGCCCTGTTTGCACAATGGTCAATTCTAAGCAATATCACCGCGAGTCTTATTATCTTCTTCTTCTTTCCCTATCGCGTTGGCGATAGAATAAAAGTGGTGGATAAGGATGATGATATTTCAGGTATAGTTGAAGAAATCACCCTCTTCCATGTGCTGATTCGCAGGGAGGATGAGTTAATAACCTATCCGAATAGTTTAATATTGCAAAAATCGGTTATTAAAAATCCAAATATCAAAGCAACAACAGACGAGGTTGGCGATAAAATTGAGTCTTAAAGCAGTTCGTGTATATGCATAACAATCAATACTACGCTGCGTTTATTGCTGCTACTTATCCTGTTATTCTCCCGCTAATCTAAGTTCTTTTTAAATCTCAAGGAAGCAACGATTAAACCAAGGCAGGTGAAAGCGAATAGCCAAAGCGTATCTTTCCACAAATCAATTAAGTCAGCGCCTCTTAAAATTACCCCGCGTATTATGCGCATAAAGTGGGTTGCGGGCAGCGCTTCGGATATCCATTGTGCTGCAATTGGCATCCCCTCGTAGGGAAATATAAATCCAGATAATAAGATTGAGGGTAATAAAATAAAAACAGTCATCTGCATTGATTGCAGTTGTGTTGTTGCGAACGTTGAAATGACCAGGCCAAGGGTCAGGCTCGCAGAAATAAAAATCAGAGTGCTGAATAATATTTGGCTTCTATCGCCATTGATGGGGATAGAGAAGATCAGATACCCCAAGCCTAAAATGATTATAACCTGGATCAGACCGACAAAAACGTAAGGGATTATTTTCGCTATCATCAGCTCAATAGGGCGGATTGGGGTGGTAATTAACAGTTCTAAATTGCCCCTTTCCCTTTCCCGAACAATGGCCGCACTGGTAAACATGATCATCGTCATGGTCAGAATAATACCCAGTAAACCCGGTATGATATTAACAGCTGAGCG
>DATCZZ010000229.1:0-3753 GCA_036525635.1 Psychromonas sp.
AAAATTTTTATTTGTGAATATTTATTCATTATAAGTTGTTTGTGGAAATGTACCTGCCAGAGCAGTGTAGAAAAGGATAAAGAGCTATGGGTGTTATTGAGTTATTACTAACCGGGTTAGAGCTGTTAATTTTAGGGATGGCTTTCGTATTTTTGTTTTTAGGTTTATTGATGGTTGCAGTCAACCTGATTGCAAAGTATATGCCTGCAGAGCTCCCCGTTACCAATAAAAATACGGCTCAAGCTAGCCCTGTTATAACCCCTTCAGAAACATCTGCAGTGAATCCGAAGTTAATTGCAGCCATCACCGCGGCTGTGCATCAATATCAAGAACTAAGACAGCACATAGGGAAGAAAAAATGAAACAGCAAGTAAATAAGTCTAAGCCTCTGGCAATCACAGAAGTTGTCCTACGTGATGCACATCAATCATTATTTGCAACACGTATGCGTATCGACGATATGCTGCCGATTGCAGAGAAGTTAGATAAAATCGGTTTCTGGTCCTTAGAAACATGGGGTGGTGCTACGTTTGATTCCTGTATTCGCTTTTTAGGGGAAGATCCGTGGGATCGTCTGCGTGCTTTAAAAGCTGCTATGCCTAATACGCCACAACAGATGTTATTACGCGGTCAAAACCTATTAGGTTACCGTCATTACGCTGATGATGTTGTGGAAAAATTTGTAGAGCGCGCGCACACAAACGGTGTTGATGTCTTCCGTATCTTTGATGCGATGAATGATGTGCGTAACTTTGAAACGGCGATCAAATCTGCTGTTAAAATTGGGGCACATGCGCAAGGTGCTATCTCTTATACCACAAGCCCTGTCCATACTATTGATAACTGGGTTGATATGGCAAAACGCCTTGAAGATATGGGCTGTCATTCACTCTGTATTAAAGATATGGCTGGTTTATTAAAACCCTATGTTGCCGAAGAGTTGATCACTAAAATTAAGGCCAGTACCAATATTCCATTAGCATTACATTGTCATGCTACAACTGGCTTGAGTATTGCGACACATCAAAAAGCCATTGATGCCGGTGTTGATATCATTGATTCTGCAATATCCTCTATGGCGATGACCTACGGACATACTCCGACAGAAACACTTGTTTCAATTGTGGAAGGTGAAGCTCGCGATACAGGCCTGGATCTGCTTAAACTTGCTGAAATATCTGCTTACTTCCGTGAAGTGCGTAAAAAATATGTCAAATTTGAAGGTGAATTAAAAGGTGTGGATCCGCGCATCCTGATTGCACAGGTGCCAGGCGGCATGTTAACTAATATGGAAAGTCAGCTTAAGCAGCAAGGCGCTGCCGATAAGATGGATGCCGTATTAGAGGAGATCACCGCTGTGCGTAAAGATCTTGGTTATATCCCATTGGTTACGCCGACTTCACAAATTGTCGGCACACAAGCCGTTATTAATGTGCTGATGGGCGAACGTTATAAAAATATAACCAAAGAAACTGCTGGCGTGCTTAAAGGGGAATATGGCGCGACACCTGCACCGGTTAATGCTGAGCTGCAAGCAAAAGTATTAGCGGGGGGGAGTGCTATTATTTGTCGCCCTGCCGATAACATTAAACCGGAAATGCAGCATATTCAGGCGGAGTTTAAAAAACTTGCTGCTGAAAAAGGCATTAAGGTTGCCAAAGATGAAATTGATGACGCATTGATCTATGCCTTATTCCCTGAGATTGGGCTTAAGTTTTTAGAGAACCGTAATAACCCTGATGCATTTGAGCCTGTACCAACTGCAGATGATCTTCAGCCCGCAGCACCTGCTGCTCCGGCAAAAGCACAGCAGGGTGCTGTTGAAACTTATTCGGTTGCGGTTGACGGGCAATTGTTTAGCGTCAAGATTGGCCCTGAAGGAAGTATTGCTGGCATAGCTGCAACAGCGGCTGCACCAGTAACAGCGGCTCCCTCTCCTGCAACAACGGCTAATGGTGAAGAGTTGCCTGCACCATTAGCGGGTAACATCTTTAAAGTACTTGTTCAAGAGGGTGAAGAGGTCCAAGAGGGCGATGTGCTACTGATAATGGAAGCGATGAAGATGGAAACTGAAATTCGCGCACCAAAATCGGGCGTGATACAAGCCGTTTTTGTGAAAGAAGGTACTTCAGTTGCAGTGGGTGAAGCCCTGTTTAAAATAGCTTAAGGAAGATAAAGTGGATGGATTAGTAACACTTTGGATGGATACAGGTATCGCGCATTTTACGCTGCCTGATCTGATCATGATCGCTGTCGGTTGTTTGTTATTATACTTGGCAATAGTACGTAAGTTTGAACCTTTGTTATTATTACCCATTGGTTTTGGTGCAATTTTAGCCAATATACCCAATGCAGGTTTTACTGAGGAAGGTGGCATACTTTATTACATATACCATGTAGGTATAGAAACGGGTATTTTCCCGCTCATTATCTTTATGGGCGTTGGGGCATTAACCGATTTTGGTGCTTTAATTGCGAACCCTAAGACATTGTTTTTAGGAGCAGCTGCTCAGTTTGGTATTTTTGCCACATTATTTGGCGCTATTTTGCTTAATTTATTGCCGGGTTTTGAATTTACCCTGCAAGATGCTTCTGCGATTGCCATTATTGGCGGAGCTGATGGTCCGACGGCAATATTTTTAGCATCTAAGCTTGCACCTGATTTGCTTGGGCCTATTGCTGTTGCCGCATACTCCTATATGGCACTGGTACCGCTGATACAGCCGCCTATTATGCGCGCTTTAACAACGCCTGCTGAACGCGAAATTAAAATGGAGCAGTTGCGTCCTGTCAGCAAGAAGGAGAAAATTATTTTCCCTCTGGCTGTCCTATTAATGACTATCCTGTTCTTACCGGCGGCAACACCGCTGATTGGGATGTTCTGTTTAGGTAACTTAATGCGTGAATCAGGTGTTGTTGAGCGTTTAAGCAATACCGCGCAAAATGAACTTATTAATATAGTGACTATATTTTTAGGGCTAGGAGTTGGTTCAAAGTTATCGGCAGAAAAATTCTTAAATGTTGAAACCTTGGGTATTTTGGCGCTGGGTGCGATAGCATTTTCTATCGGTACTGCATCGGGTGTGCTTATGGCCAGACTTATGGGTAAATTTTCAAAAACTAAAATCAATCCGTTAATTGGTGCTGCAGGTGTTTCAGCTGTGCCAATGGCTGCGCGTGTTGCAAATAAGGTTGGTTTAGAGGCAAACCCTCATAATTTCCTATTAATGCATGCGATGGGGCCTAACGTTGCCGGTGTACTTGGCAGTGCCGTTGCCGCTGGTGTGCTGTTAGCACTCGTGGGTTAACCTCTTATTTGCTGAGTTGATTTTTTGAAGGCCACATAATAAGTGGCCTTTTTTATTTTAAAAGGGATTCAATTTGTGCTCTGGATTATTACAGATTTTTAAAATAACCTGAATGATCTCGCAGCTGTTTTAGCATAGTGACTTTGGATGATGGTTCGGGGCTGTGAACTCCTGCTTTTGGGCTGGCTAAAAACACTACAATTGACTCCGCTTTTATGGTGCACAACTGCTAACGCATTACATAACAGGATGGTTATGATCTGTGCTTTATCTTCAATCTAAAGGGATTTGCTCATCCCCTTGTATTTTACGGTGCTGAATTACGTATATTTATGGGTAGTTTACAGTCAATGATGGCTTTTGAACTTGTCAATAGTATCTTTATTGAGGTACTCTCCTAGCTCATTCAGTTATTCCAAAGGGTAAGCTCTTGTCTCTCAATTTT
>DATCZZ010000230.1:0-2498 GCA_036525635.1 Psychromonas sp.
TTATCTGCAGCTAGATGAGGGACAGGCCTTGCCTGATAATAACTATCTTCAGCCCCGAGGGCGGCATCGCTACTGTCATTTTCATCAATCCAGTCGCGAGTCGATTCGGCAATCATCTGCGCGCCATACTCACTCACCCCCAGCACTTCTAATAGGTTCTGGAATTGCCGCAGGGGTAGCGCTGGAATATCCCCCTGATCTGCTACTGCCAGGGTATTAACATTAAAACAACTGCGCAGATCCCTGATCCGCCCTGCGATATGGCCATTTTCTAGCGGAAAAACCATATTTGGAGTAGCCCACATCTGATCCAAACTAACCACACTGCTATCGGAGAAATTCTCATCCAAAATCTTTTTTCCCAACTCAGCAGATGCCTGGCCATACCAGTATACTTTTTGCGAGAAAGTTAAACCTTCCGTTCGTTTTAGACTGAGCGTCATTCGGCCGGTCATGGTCGCTGCGATGGTAACCATAATGGCTAAGATCATTAATACGGTAATTAATGCAACACCACGTTGCTGCTTATAATAAAAAGCAGTCATTATTTCACAACCTCACCGGGCGAAACTAAAAAAACCCGACGGATATCTGCAAAATATTTGCTGGTAAAATTAATTTCTATCCCCTCCGGCAATTTATCTGCTGGCGACCAACTGCTTTTCCAACCATTATTCCAAAAACGAAAGCTTAATTTTTCAATATCCTTTAATAACACCTGCGTTTCAGGCTCTTGCCCTGAAATTGTATCCGGATAAAGGAAATATAAACGCTGCAGTTGCCCGTCCCGGAGTATGTACCTGACCCGTAAAATGTTTGAGCGGGGTAATAACCCTAAGGGATTGGTCCAGCCGAGACGGTTAAATTCAATCCCCTGATCCTGCGAAGAAAAAAGATCCTTACCGGCCGTCAGGGCGCGTAAATCATCTTTAGCAACCCCCTCCAGGCGTGATTTGCGTGCCACTATCTGGGTAAAGTCCTGCTCAATAATGAGCATCGCACGCTGTAATTCCGTTAAACGTTCACTGTGTGCTTTACTTATTTCCCCACTACGCAGTACACCCTGCAATACTTGGTAAGCGGCCAAACTTAACAGTGCAAAAATCATGATCGCTACCAGCACTTCCAGTAATGTGAATCCTTTCCCTGATTTTTTCCCGGCACTATTATGGTTTGGCAATGTAAGTCCTAAGGTAAGCTAAGGCTTTACCATCTTTTTTATCACTCACTTCGACATCTAACGCTTTAAAGTTATTATCCCCGGTAGCAACGCTCTGGTAACGCGAATACCAGGTACTGCCTGCAAAATCAACACTCTCTTCCCGCCAGGTTTCCGACGGCCATTGCTTTTGCAGCTTGAGCTCCACTAAACTATTACTGGCAATCCACAGTGCAACAGTTTTATCCTGCAGATAAGTTTGATTATTTAGAGCGCCCGAAGCAGCATTCATTACAGCAAGGCCTGCCGTTGACAAAATGACCAGTGCAAGTAATACCTCCAGTAAGGTCATACCTGTATAACGGCGTTTAGCCGGATGTTTTTTTACTTTCATGGTGCGCTCAATTCAGTGATAGAAATACTGCCGCTCATACTGACTGAAACCGTAACGGATTGTTTTTCTGCATTCTCAGCATCTGAAAATACCAATGTAAAAGGTGATACTTCACCACTGGACATAATATAAATCTGTGGATTTAAGCTCTCCTGCCTTTTTTCATCAATAGCAACACGCTCCTGCTCCTCAATAAAACTATCTTGCTCCTCGCTTCCTATCTCTCCCCAGACCGAATCAGACAAACTATACTCGAGATTAATTGACTCGGGTAATTCGATTTTACTCTGTATTTCGCCAACCGAGGCCGTAAGCCATTGCTGTTTTTCATAATTATAAACAGCAAATTGGTAGCTGTTTTTTTCAATCAGCAAAGCGAGCTCATTGCCTGAAATAAGCGCTTCATCTTCGGCAAATTGCAATACGGTTGCAAAGCGCTGTGCCTGCCAGCTGACATTATCTTCAGAGGTTAACTTACCAGGCAGTGTCATAACAACCGTCAGTGAGACCATGCCGATCAATAACACCACCAACATGACTTCAAGCAAGGTGAAACCATGTTGGTGGTGATGATTTAAATGCTTTTTACACACAACAAAAGGGCTTATTTTGCATCTAAGTTCCAGTTGCCGATATCATCATCAGAGCCCTCTTCACCGTCAGGTCCGACAGAAAAAATATCAATTCGCCCCTGCTCACCGGGACTGACGAGTACATAATCATTGCCCCATGGATCTTGTGGAAGACGTCTGATATAGCCCTCTTCACGATAATTACGAGGTGCAGGATCACCGCTCGGCTCTGCAACTAAGGCTTCCAGCCCTTGCTCCGTAGAGGGGTAATTACTGTTATCCAGGCGGTACATATCCAAGGCATTTTCCAATGCGATCAGATCTGATACCACTTTTTGACGATCGGCTTTATCTTTGTTGCCCATCAAATTTG
>DATCZZ010000231.1:0-10827 GCA_036525635.1 Psychromonas sp.
CAACGCCTGCAATCTTTATTAGGAGAGAATTCCCCGGTTATCCGTGCCATGCCTAATACTCCCTCATTACTGCAAAAAGGGATGACCGGATTATTTGCATCGACGCAGGTAAGTCAGGAAGATAAAGCCTTTGCGGGCGAACTGCTGTCAGCCGTAGGGGAGATACTCTGGGTAAAAGAGGAAACGATGATCAATGCGGTTACTGCCGCATCCGGATCTTCGCCTGCCTATTTTTTCCTGTTTATGGAGGCGATGCAGGAAAAAGCGATGGAAATGGGCTTTGCTCCTGAACAGGCGCGTTTGTTAGTGATGCAGTCAGCACTTGGCAGCATTGAGATGGTCAAGCAAAATCCCGATATAACACTTTCTACTCTGCGCGAAAACGTCACCTCTAAAGGGGGGACAACCGCTGCAGCACTGCGCACATTTAATGAATTACAGCTAAATGAAACGGTGGCAAAAGCAATGCAGGCGGCGGCGGATCGTGGCGCAGAAATGGAAAAATTATTTTAACCTTAAGTTAATAAAATAGAGTGAGTGTAGGCAATGAATGCAGTAAATTTTTTAGTTAATACCCTGTTTGACCTTTATCTGATGGTGGTATTATTACGCGTCTGGTTACAAGTTGCGAGAGCCGATTTTTACAATCCTTTCAGTCAGTTTATTATTAAAGCAACACAACCTGTTGTCGCCCCGCTGCGCAGAATGATTCCAGGCCTCGGTGGCTGGGATATCGCCACTATTTTATTTGCTTTTGCCGTTGCCTGTTTGAAAATCATCACCCTCTCTTTAATCATGGGTTCGTTAATGAATCCGATCGTGATCCTTATCTCCGGTCTGGTTATTTTAATAACGGCGGTCTTCAAACTACTATTCTGGGTATTAATCTTGCGCGCAATTTTAAGCTGGGTAAGCCGCGGCCATAACCCGATTGAAGCAGTGATGATCCAATTAACCGAACCTCTGCTTGCGCCTGTGCGTCGTTTTGTTCCGCCGATGGGAGGTTTAGATCTCTCGATGCTGGTGGTTCTGCTGGGATTACAATTTTTGCAGATGTTAGTAAACGATTTATTGGCCAAATTATTTTAATGTCGTCTGATGATCTACAATATGAGGGGCAGGATCTTTTACTGCGCCTTGTATTACAGCCCAAATCCAGTCGCGATCAGTTTGTAGGCATGCTCGGTGATGAGCTTAAAATAGCCATTACAGCCCCACCGGTTGATGGAAAAGCAAACGCGCACCTGATTAAGTTTTTAAGTAAAGAGTTTAAGGTTGCAAAGGGAGCCATTAGTGTAGAAAAAGGTTTATTAAACCGGCATAAATTGGTTCGAATCCGCGCACCTAAAAAAATACCTGATTTTTTTAAGACGCTCAATTAAGGAGTTATTATGCTTAACTTAAAACAAGGTTATAAAGCGTTATTAATTGCGACGCTGTTTTGCCTTACCCAGCCAAGTATTGCCGCGCAATTTAAAACCTTTGCTAATCTGGAAGTACATTATACCGCCTTAGCCAGTACTTTTTTGCAACCTGATATAGCCCAAAAATACGCTATCAAGCGCAGTAAATATAATGGGATAATCAATATTTCAGTGCTGGATAAGAATGCTGATAACAAAGCGGTTACAGCAGTCATTAGCGGGTCAGGGCAAAACCTTTTAGGGCAAACTCACTCTCTAAGCTTTGTCGAAATTAAAGAGAAAGATGCGCTTTATTATATCGCTGATTATCCTTTTACCAATGAGGAGATTGTCAATTTTAATATCACTATTAAAGCGCAAAATAAAACCAATATCTTAAAATTTCAACATAAGTTTTATGTCGATTAATACAAGTACAGAAAACAAGAGGACAGGCAATAAAATGAAAAAAAAATGGGTACTGGCCACAGGAAACCAAGGCAAAGTAAAAGAGATGAGCGAGCTACTCAACAGCTTTGCAATCGAAGTACTGCCGCAAAGTCAGTTTGAAGTGCCAGAAGTAGCTGAAACCGGCACCACCTTTGTTGAAAATGCCATTATAAAAGCGCGCCATGCCGCCAAGGTAACCGGGCTGCCCGCCATTGCCGATGATTCCGGATTAGAAGTAGACTTTTTAAATGGCCAACCGGGTATTTATTCCTCGCGCTTTTCCGGCGAAAATGCCACTGACCAGGAAAATATTGAACTTTTATTAAATAAATTAGAAGGTGTCGGCAGGGAACATCGCAGAGCACGTTTCCAATGCGTCTTGGTTTATTTACGCCATGAGTTAGATCCTACACCGATAATCTGCCAGGGCACCTGGCACGGCAGCATCACCGAATCGGTACAAGGCGAAAATGGTTTCGGTTATGACCCGGTGTTTTGGGTCGAAAGTGAGCAGTCCACATCAGCGCAGTTAAGTAAACAGCGTAAAGGTGAATTGAGTCACCGCGGCAAGGCCTTAACCATGTTAGTTGAATTGCTTAAAGAGCAATTAAGCTAACTGTTGCACTTTCCGGATAAACATGAACGCAGAGCCTAATCTGCGTTTTTCTTTGACCACCTCGGGGTATTCCATGCTAAAACTTCCTCCGCTCAGCCTCTATATTCATATTCCCTGGTGTATTGAAAAATGTCCCTATTGTGATTTTAATTCCCATAAATTACGCACAGAAATTCCTGAGCAGGAATATCTGCACGCGCTATTGGAAGATCTCAACAATGATCTTAACTACGTTCAGGGGCGAAGATTAGAGACGATCTTCATTGGTGGCGGGACACCGAGTTTATTATCGGCAGCAGGTATCGGCTGGTTATTAAGCGAAATAGAGAAAAAAATCCCATTTAAAGAAAATATAGAGATCACCTTAGAAGCAAACCCGGGTGCGATTGAGAATCAGAAAATAGCTGATTTTAAAGCAGCCGGAATCAGTCGTTTCTCCTTCGGCGTGCAAAGTTTTCAGCAGGATAAACTGACAAAACTGGGCCGTATACATGGTGTTGATGAAGCAAAAAAAGCGGCGAAACAAGCTCATCATGTGGGCATGAAAACCTTTAATTTGGATATAATGCATGGTTTACCCGGGCAAAGCCTCACTGATGCATTAAGCGACCTGCAGACAGCTATCGATCTCAAACCAACTCACCTTTCCTGGTATCAGCTGACCATAGAGCCAAATACGCAATATTTTTCACATCCCCCAAAACTGCCGGAAGATGAAGTGTTATGGGATATTCAGGAAAAGGGGCAACACTTGCTTGCTGAAAATGGTTATTTTCAATACGAAATTTCCGCTTATAGCAAAGTCGGCTTTGAATGTTTGCATAACTTAAACTACTGGCGATTTGGTGATTATATCGGGATTGGTTGCGGTGCCCACGGCAAATTGACCCTACCCCTGCAGAATAAAATATTACGTACCACTAAAATCAAACATCCCAAAGGTTATTTAGATCCTAAGCGTGCCTATTTAGATGAAATAAATAGCGTCGCAAAAGAGGATTTAGCGTTTGAATATATGCTCAATCGCTTGCGTTTATTTGAAGAGATTCCATTTACTGAATTTGAATATTTTACCGGCTTAGCAATCCGCACGGTTGACCAGGCAATTCAAAACGCAGTTGCACGAAAACTGTTAATGACAAAAAGTAATGGCTGGAAAGTGACTCCTTTGGGGCATCGTTACCTTAATGAGTTATTAACCCTGTTTATGGATTAAACTGTTCAAAATCCAGATATCCAACCCTGATTAAGGGAATATTATGACAGAATATTTCGTTTATGCTTTTATCTACCTGGCCGCAGCTGTACTGGCAGTCCCGATTGCAAGGCGCCTGGGCTTAGGCTCTGTGCTCGGTTATTTAATAGCCGGGGTTTTCATCGGACCGATCATTGGTTTAGTCGGCGATGAGACCAGCAGTATTCAGCACTTTGCCGAATTTGGTGTCGTACTGATGCTGTTTTTGGTGGGCTTGGAGCTTGATCCCAAGATGCTGTGGAAAATGCGCAATCGCTTAATCGGCTTAGGGGGATTACAAGTTTTTTTAACCGTCATAATCGTGATGTGGATTGCTTCCCATTTTGTTGAACATTGGACAACCGCGCTGACTATCGGGTTGATTTTTTCCCTCTCTTCAACGGCGATTGTGCTGCAAACCTTTAATGAAAAAGGGCTAAGCAAAACGGAAGGCGGCAAAAATGCCTTTTCAGTTTTGCTCTTTCAAGATATTGCCGTCATTCCGATGCTGGCGTTAATTCCATTAATGGCCCTACCCGAACTCATCGAAAAAGCACAGCAAATTGCCTCAAGCGCCGCTCAGCACAGTGACAACTGGAGCTTAGTGGCAAGTTTACCTAGCTGGGCTTATGCACTCGCAGTGGTTACCGCCATTGTTGGCGTTGTCTTTGCCGGCCATTATTTAAGCCGTCCTTTATTCAAATTTGTCGCCAGCTCAGGTTTGCGCGAAATTTTCACCGCCTCGGCACTGATGTTGGTGATCGGTATCGCGGCATTAATGAGTTTAGTGGATTTATCGCCGGCCCTTGGCACCTTTTTAGCCGGCGTAGTATTAGCAAACTCAGAGTTTCGCCATGAATTAGAATCTAATATTGAGCCCTTCAAAGGTTTATTGCTGGGTTTATTTTTTATCACTGTTGGCGCGGGTATTGATTTTTATATTCTCTATTCGCACTTTCTGGTGATCATCGCCTTAACCTTAGCCGTGATCTTATTAAAAGCAGCCGTTTTATTTTTGCTGGCACTGCTCTTTAAAATTAAACACAGTGACCGCTGGTTATTTGCCTTAAGCCTGGCCCAGGCGGGAGAGTTTGGTTTTGTATTATTAAACTTTACCGTGCAGCAGCATGTTTTACCCGCGGAGATAGCGGATCCTTTATCACTGGTTGTCACGCTATCGATGTTCCTGACGCCGGCCCTCTTTATTTTCTTTGATAAAGTGGTGTTACCGCGCTACCAGCAATCGAGCAATCAGCGCGAGCAGGATCATATTGATGAAACAGGCTGCGTGATTATTGCCGGCGCGGGTCGGTTCGGACAAGTAGTCAATCGTTTACTAGTCGCCAATAAAGTGCCCACAGTAGTATTAGATCACGAATCAAGCATGGTCGACCGATTACGCCAAGTGCAGATAAAAAGTTATTATGGTGATGCAACACGCCCGGATCTGCTGCATACAGCAGGTATAGAAGAGGCGAAATTATTGGTCGTTGCCATTGATGATAAGATACGCGCAACCGAGTTGGTTGAATATGTAAAACACGCTTATCCGCGGGTGAAAATTTTAGCTCGTGCTTACGATCGCGGACATTATTACTCGCTCACCCATGCAGGTGCGGATTATATTATCAGTGAAACCTACCTTTCAGCCGTAGAGCTTGGCACACAAGCATTGCGCCATTTAGGGTTCACAGCGGATAAAACGGCACAACTGCGCCATAAGTTTATGAATGCAGAAGAAAAAGGTAAACATTCGTTATATAAAATATGGCGGGAAAGCACTGCAGAAAACCGTTTCGACAGTGGTTACCAGCAACTCTTTATCGAGCTTGAAGAGGAACTGAGCCATATCATGGCATCCGAGGAGGAGGAGAAAAAAGACCCTATTATACAGGAGGATCGATATTAAAAATATCCCCATTAAATAGCAATGCAACTTCATTATTAGCCTATCATTTAATAAAGCGAATCTATTTTAGGGTAACAGCATGAAAAATATAAAAGTTTTAGGGACAGGTTGTGCAAAATGTGAAGCGACTGTCGCGCTGATTGAAAATGTAGCAGAAGCACTCAAGGTCGAGATCAAGATTTATAAAGTGGAAGATCCCGCACAAATAATGGCCTATGGGGTAATGTCCACTCCGGCCGTGATCATCGATAAAAAATTACTCCACAAAGGCAGTGTACCGGCACGTGAAGAGGTTGAGCAGTGGTTAAAAAATGGATAACAGGCTTGAATTGCAATGCTAACGCTTCACCGACTGAGTCAAATAACAGTGTCACGCACCTCATAATAAACATGAGCGTTTTGCTGTCCTTTATCCTTAGCTGATGCATCAAAATAAAACCTAGATAATCAGCAGCATAAGAAAATAGAGAAGCACTAACAAAGTGAGTGACCACAAACATCGGGTTCGACAGCTGATGCCCTGCGGGTTAAGCAAGCTTGGAAAAAGCAGAAAATTAAAAGGATTAAAGAGTGTTTTATAGGTAATAACAGAGACGCCTGCGTTGCGACCTCGATACAGCATATGGAAAAAATAGAATATAAAACGAAGCAGTAACAGCGGAAAACTGATAAAAATAAACAGCGACAGCCCAAGATAGAGTGATATTTGCATCTGAGAGCGGGTCAGCATCTGTCCCTTCTGCCAGGCGTCAGCCAAACCGTCTGAAAACCAAATCAAAATAAAAACTGTTATGGCTAACAAATAGGCTGAAAACAGTAGGGAATAGCGCAGTAAACGCCACCAATCCAAGCTTATTTGCTGCATAGGATACTTATTTTCATAGCCATCACCTCAAACTAATTCAATATCGGCAATCCCTCCTTGATTATTTAATTAAACACCTTGGTTAATTTTAGTTCATTTTTCAGGAAACTGATCTAGATCAGCAAAATGAAAATACAGATAACTTCATAACTGCCCGTATAGTTGAAAATAGCCCGGAGGCCTAATCACACTAGCCCATATCGAAAAAGAGTAAATCACAAAGAGTCGCACGCTGCGCTCACAAAACAGATACAATCCTGTTTTTTCCTCCCTTTTTTGCTTCATAGAGGGCATCATCAGCCCGACTTAAGAGTGAGTCCATCGTATCCTTAGAATTGAGCGTTGTAAGTCCAAAACTGGCAGTGACATTTTTATCTGTCAGTTGCGATAAAACGTCATCTTTTTCGATATCTGTTTTAAGCTTTTCAGCAATTATTTTTGCATCGTCCAGATCTGTATCAATTAAAGCAATAATAAACTCCTCACCACCCCATCTTCCCATGATGTCGGTCTGACGAAGATTATGCTGCAAAATATCCGCAATACGTATAAGCACTTTATCTCCGGTTTGATGCCCAAATTTATCATTAATTTTTTTGAAATCATCCAAATCAAAAAAGAGTAACGATAAATAGCTGTGTCGGCGTTGGCTCAACAATAAAAAGTGTTGCAGTTCTTCATTAAATACCCGACGGTTTTTTAAATTAGTCAAATCATCATATTGAGCAAGGTAGCTCAGATTCAGATGATGCTTTTTGATCGTTTTCAGGATTAAAAAGGCGATCACCAGTGTCGCAAGCAGTGAGCTTAATAAATTGAAATAGAAGGTCCTTTTCACCTCTTTTGTGAACCCTGAAAGTTTCGCTTCCACAACCAGGTAGAGATCCAGTTCCGGAATATATTTTGTGTTTAGTAAATACTCTTCACCCGCTCTGCTGTAATCGAGTATTCTGCTCTCTTTACTAAGAATTAAATCTCCCAGGAAATTTAATTCAGGAACATCAGCAAGACTCCTTAACGGGTTCATACCATGTTCATAAAGGACAACCTCGCCATCTTGATTTAAAAAATACACATTGAAGCTGTATTTTTGTCGAAAATGTTTAAGCATATCATTGACATAAGAAATTTTTAAGCCGATGCCTGTCGCGCCTATCGTATGATATTGCTCATTATAGATTTTATGATTGATAAACATAATCATACTGTCATCAATATATTCATTGAAATCGAGGTTAATCTCGTGGACATTTGGGTGTTCATAAATCTAAAATACCAGGCGTTATTTGGATTACCTTCAACAACCTTTTCCAGCAAACCATGTGTAGTATAATAATTTCTGGTTTTTTCCGAGACGAGAAAGGTGGTAAACATCTTATATTTATTTTTAATCGTTTCCAGATAGGTTGAAATTTTGTCAACATCATCCTCATGAAAAATTAACCACTCTTTGAGGAAAGTATCCTGAGCCATCATAGATGCAATAAGATTCGGTTCAATAATATGTTTTTGAATTTCCGTATAGATGTTATCTACAGTTAACGGTAAAGCGCGTTCTCTGAGCTGCACCTGTGCTGACTTTAGAGACACCTGATAATTCACAACAGAGATAATAAGTGAAAGTGTAACCAGTAAAAAAGTGATTATGGTGACAATCTGATACCTGGATTTCATGAATTCCCTTCCTAATAATATTCATATAATAACAATCCAGGGCATGCTTAAGCTCCTCATTGGATTGTCATAAACGGGAAAAAAACCGGAACTAAGCGGCCATTTTCACTTTCCGTGCGTGCTCTGCTTATGCATTACCTATTCTATATATCCAGTAATCTCATACAAAATTCAACAGTTGGCTTGAATGCGGCTACTGCCAAGATGCAAAGTGCCTGTTTTTTATTTTTAGCGAACTGGAGAACCACATGCCAAACTGTAAGAGCGCAATATATAGCAGCAAATGGAGCAATCAGTTGGATTTATCTATAAAAACGCAGAAAGGCCAATCTTACCGAATAAAATAACCAAATCAATATGTTATACCATTTGCTTAATTAAATTGGCAAAAATTGCGTAGGGAAAATGAATAAGAGCAAGGCGTTGGATTGAGCAATGGCAGGCGTGTGTGGTTAAAAGCAACACTGTTCTCGTTGATTTGAACAAGCAAGATTGAGCAGATATTTATGCGCTCTTGATAAAGCTTCCTGTTTGCGTTACTGCTTGTCTGAAGGTTTGGATTGATCCGAATCTTTATCACCGGTATCGTCCATATCAATTTCCGGGATTTCCTCATCGGTAAGTGCACGGCGGAAAAGCTCCTGTTTGGCATGAAACCCCTCACCTTCACCATAGGGAATAAAAAACAGATCACGCTGATTTGGATGCAGCAGCTTATTTGCATGTTTGATGGGACACCAGTATTGCTCTGTGCGTGCGATGATTTCACGCGAATAAGCAACAAGGCCGACACCGTAAGCACAGTAACTACAGTTCACTTTCTCAATAATATTCAGGTAACCAAGTTGGTGGCGATCAAATATCATATAATCAGATCTTGATACTTTGGGGACATGGTAAAGACGAAAGCAGATACTTTGATAGAGGGTGATACAGATATCCAAAAAAACTAACGGAACAATCATGGCGTAAATAAAAGGCGCAGATATTATATTATTTAGTTTGCTTGCCCTTAACCAGTGAAAAATACCTATTTTTAGCTTTTGCTGGGCTTCTTTGAACTTATGCTCAAATTCGATACGGGTGCCATTGACGCGATAGCGGATCTCTTTTTCCTGCTTCTTCAGGATAGCACTCAGCTCATCTTCTAACGCTCTGATTTGTTGAACCAGATTTTTTACCTGCTCATTCATCGGATCTCCTTCGGAGAGTCAGCATGATGCTTTAACACTAGTTCTTATTAGAGATGAATGCTAGTGTTGTTTCCTATTAATTTTAATTAGTTGACCCGCTTATTTTTCGCTACGCGTGGTTTAGTTTGGAGCTCACAACATCCACATCAAACATCCAATTTATTCTCTCTTTTTGATCGTTATCTTCGCCAGGCATAACCAATAAGTTAATCTACAACTGGAAAACTAAGTTAGAAGAGCTGCAGTCGGGTAAAATCTTAAAGGAAGATGAGCGCTCAGAGCCTGCCAAGCTGAGAAAAGACAACACACAATTGCGCTTGGAAAAAGAAATTTAAAAAAAGGCCAGGGGCAGAGAAACTGAATGCCATAAATACTCTGAATCAAGTAAATAATTTTTTTACCGTTTGTTGTCTGCAGTAATGCATTCCTACTAACGCAAGTCGCTTTAGCACTTGAAAATAAAGGCTTTCAAGCTATTCTAAAGCTATAAGCATATGATCTCACGTCAGTTCTGAATAAGGTATTCCCTAACCCAGAAATACAATCGCGCATTGATAAAAACATTAAAAGTTTCCAAGCAGAGATCATGTCATAATATACATTTAACCGCCCAATACTGGATGCTCTTTTATGCAGAGAATAACGTTTTTTGAAACTATTGATCCGGCAGTGCTAGACCCGGATACTTTGGCAAAACGCTGTCAGGAACTCTATGGCGTTAATTGCCAAATTTTTGATGGCGTTGACATCATCCATTTTAAAAATAAAGTGCTCTTTCCCGATGCCAAATGGACCAAAATCCGTATATTTAAAACCAATACAGGGCAAGCTGTTGGCTATTGTGCTTTGCATGGTTATGAAAAAGTTATTAATGCAAAAAAAATTATTATTTTTAGAACTCAAACTGGAATCTTGCGAGACTATAGAAAACAAGGGTATGTATCGCCTTTCTTTTTGAAAGAAGTCATAAAATATAAAGCGTTTAATCCTTTTAAAAAATCTTATCTTTTTTGCACTCTTGTTCACCCATCCAGTTATCATTTGATCAGCAAATTTTTTTTCCGATATTATCCAAATAGAAAACATGCAACCCCTCCGGATGAACTGGATAGAATGTCCCTCATTGCGGATCTTTTTCATGAAGTTCAATTGCCAAACTTTGATCCCTCCCTGAGAGAGGTTGGATGGATAACAAAACAGACTGTAGAAGAACAGAAAGAATTAGCAAACAGTAGTGATCCAGATACGCGTTTTTTCTTGAAAAAAAATCCGGATTACGACAAGGGATTAGGCCTCATTACTCTTGTCCCTCTGCGACTTGAGAATCTGCTGATCAGCAGCCTTATTTTTTCCTACTCATTGGTAACGCAATTTATTCACAGAACCATTGCAATACAACTATTCGGAAGGGATTAACCTTATGTTTTCCAACACCTTAACAAAAGACAATTGCAATGAGCGAGCCGTTGCTGTTGCAATATAT
>DATCZZ010000232.1:0-7489 GCA_036525635.1 Psychromonas sp.
TAAGTATGCACTTTTAGATACCCGTAACTGGCCGCTTTGTGGGTGTTTGGCAACGATCGTTAAATGTTTATCCTGATAGTCCGTTTGCCCAGGGAAAAGTGACGCGGTGTGGCCGTCATCACCCATTCCTAAAATAATCCAATCAAACTGTGGCCGGCCACTCACCTCGGCAATATGCTCTTTTATCTCCGCGGCATAACGAATTGCTTCCTGCTGCGGATCGTTTTCTCCCTGAATACGGTGAATATTTTCTGCAGGGATAGTAACTTTATCCAATAATAATTTTTTACACTGCCCGAAATTGCTTTCCGGATCATCCGGAGCGACGCAGCGTTCATCGCCCCACCAAAAATGTAATTTCTGCCAATTGATTTTCTCTGCGTAAGCAGGTTGAGCCAGATACCTAAATAACAGTATTGGCGTTGAGCCGCCGGATAAAGATATATGACTTGCCTTGGCCTGTCGGCTTAAGAGCAAAAAATCCTGAGCAAGCTGCTCAAGCAGTAGTTGGGTTGAAGCAAAAATTGTAAAATTCATGTTATAACTCACAGTAGTCGGTATCGGTTAAATTTTTACAGGGTGAACGCCATTTATGGCCATCCAGATTTAATAATTGCTCTGCTTCAATCGGTCCCCATGTACCGGAAGCGTATCCGTGCAGTGCAAATGACCGTTTTTTATAATCTAATATGGGCTGTACAAAATTCCAACAAGCCCGTACGGCATCGCTTCTGGCAAACAGTGTGGCATCTCCTTTGATTAAATCCAACAATAAACGCTCATACGCCGTTAATAATTCCGGCTCTTTTAACTCACTGTAATGAAAATCCATAACGACCTCCTTAGCATCAAAACCAGAACCCGGTTGTTTTAAGCCAAAACCCAACACTATCCCTTCATCGGGTTGAATGCGAATAATCAGTTTATTTTCGGGAGCGTGCGCTGAAAAAACCGGATGAGGCGTTTTTTTAAAATGGATAACAGCTTCAGTAACACGTGTTGGCAGCCTTTTTCCGGTACGGACATAAAAGGGTACCCCACTCCAGCGCCAATTATTAATAAACAGCTTAAGGCCAATATAAGTTTCAGTTCTCGAATGCGGCGCTACCCCCTCTTCTTGCCGGTACCCCGGCAAACATTCACCACGTACAGTTGACTGGATATATTGTCCTAATACCAAATGATGGGTCAGGTCAAATTGAGAAAGTGGTTTTAAACATTGTAATACTTTAACCACTTCATCGCGCATTGAATCGGCATTAATAACAACCGGCGGCTCCATGGCGACCATGGCGATGACCTGTAACAGATGATTCTGCAGCATATCCCGCATTGCCCCGGAGTCGTCATAATACCCACCTCGTTTTTCTATACCTAAAGCCTCAGCCACCGTAACCTCTACATAATCAATATATTTACCGTTCCACAACGGCTCAAAAATACTGTTGGCGAAACGCAGTACCAGCATGTTTTGTACCGTTTCTTTACCTAGGTAATGGTCAATACGATAAATTTGCTGCTCTTGAAAATATTGATACAAAGAGTTATCCAGATTAAGTGCGGATTTAAGATCATAACCAAATGGTTTTTCAACAATTAAACGTTTCCAGCCATCCCTTTCATTATTCAGGCCTACGGCTGCAAGGTGTTGCGGGATAATAGAATATAAACTGGGCGGCGTTGCAAGGTAAAAAAGAGTGTTGTTTGGCAAATGCAGGGCAGTGTTAATATCAGTGAGTCTTTTTTTTAACCGCACGTAATCATCAACATCGGCTGTATCAATCGCCTGATAAAAGAGATGGTCACAAAATTTGAACAATGATTCATTATCTCTATCTTTATCATCTTTAATATTTTTGATAAATTTGTCACGAAACGCCTGGTCGCTGTAAACAGTGCGGCTGACACCAAGAATAGCAAAAGAGTGCGGCAGCTTCCGATGGAGATAAAGATTATAAAGTGCCGGAATGAGCATGCGCTGAGTGAGATCACCCGATGCGCCAAATATCACAATACAACTATTATCGATTGTTAACATTGAATATCCTCAGTGGAAAATTTAACAAACCCATGATCTGATTATGAAGTGTAGTTGACTGCTATTTTACAACAAGTTGCATAGGTTAATATTATTCTCTGCGGATTTTCTCTTTGCTAAAAACAAGTTATTGGTATCTGTATTGAACCCGCTCTACTATCCACTGCCATTGTGTATTATTATAAATCCCAACATTGATACGCTTGTTGACCGGTTAAGCGCACCTTTTCCCTGACTCATAATAAAATAAGGCAACATAATGGATTATTTTCCAATTTTTTTAGATGCTCAAAAACTTCATGCGGTAGTTGTCGGTGGCGGTAATGTTGCCGCGCGCAAGATTGAACTTTTGCTAAAATCAAAGGCAAAAATTACCGTGGTCAGTCCGGTACTGAAAGAGAGTGTGCAGGCATTATTAGCAAACGGGCAGATCACCTGGATTAAAAATGAATATGCCCCTCATTTTCTGGATAATCATCAATTAGTGATTGCAGCAACGAATATCAAAGCGATCAATATTGCCATTTCCGATGCCGCAAATCAACGCGGGATGCTGGTTAATGTGGTTGACGACCCGGCACTTTGTAATTACATCACACCGGCGATTATCGACCGTGAACCGATGATTATCGCCCTATCCAGCTCGGGTAATGCACCGATCTTATTACAAATGTTAAAATCTCAAATAGAGCAGATGCTACCCGCAGGTTATGGCAAATTAGCACAGTTTTGTGGCCGCTACCGTATTGAAGTACAGGCAAGGATTAAACAATTTTCTCAGCGAAAACTGTTCTGGAAAAAAGTATTGGAAGGGGATGTTGCTAAACAGATATTGGCAGGAGATGAGCAGCGCGCTGCAGAGCTCTTCAATCAGGCGTTAGCGACTAAGCAATGCCAGGAAAATGGCAGTATCAGTGTGATAAAAATTTATGATCAGCAACCTGACAATTTGACCCTGCTGGCATATCAGAAACTACAACAGGCTGATACGATATTTTTAGATGCGGGCATCACACCGTTATTTTTTGATTACGGGCGCCGTGATGCCGATAAATACCGGACAGTTGATCAACACAAGGCTGAAATATTATTACGCGATAATAAACATGTTGTGATTATCGCAGAGCACGCGGCTCAATTGGATAAGACCTTTAACATAAGCCTTCCGGCAACAGAAATTATTTGCGGACATAGCAGTTAATCATCCGGTTTCTATGATGTTCTTAACTAATTTTTAAAAAAAGAGGTGCTCTAATGCACCTCTTTTGGGTTTGAAAATATTACTGCATTAAAAAAAGGCACTCAGATCCAGTGATTGCTCATGGGATTTTGTGAACAACGGGCTTTTTACTTCGAAGTGTAAAGGCAACTTAGGGCTGGCCAGCAAACCAAATACACTCGAGAATAAATCGTTGGGTTTAATGCTTAAAGGCAGCTGAAGATTATTTTTCCCTTCTGCTATTTTATTATTTTTAATATCCCCGTTAAATAACGCCTTATTATTACTGGATACAGAATAACTCAACGTCTCTAGCGGTAGGGAAAAATTATTCTGGTTATCAACATCCACACTCAACAAAATATCTAACTGACTGAAACTCGCGTTAACAACTTTGATATCACGGATACTGATTTCGGGCGCATACAGGGTAGCGGACTTCTCAAAAGGAATAGCTAACCCCATGGTTTTTACGCTGCCCTTAACCTGATAATCGAGTTTTTTCTCTTCAAACAACAATTGCTGTAATGAGCTTAAACTCTCTTTGCTAAGATTCAGTGAGAGGGTGACATCTTTATTCGCCTTTGCCGGCAGCGTGCCTATCTCCTCGCTCTGCCCGGCTAACATCTGTTTATTATTCAGTGAAAGATTATAAGTCACGGCGTTAATAGGAATGGAAAAACTATTGTTATTGGCGATATTAACCGTCGGGTTGAGCTCGATACCGTCCATTGAAACCTTACCAACTGCAATCGATTTATAGTTCACCTCGGGTTGCTGAACATAATTTTTTAACTCTTTCTGCAAGCTAGAGCATGCAGATAGCATAACCAATAATGAAACTACCAGTATTTTTTTAATCATAACCACTCCTGTTAATTAAAGTCGGATCCTAGCAGCTGAAGACCATGTTTTGATATCTCCACTATTGCAACTGCGGATATTTTTAGCAATGGTTTTAGGTAATTTCCCCAAATTTGAAAAACATGCATCCCTTCCCGCTGATCAGCGATAGGCATTTCTGAATGAACAACACCATAACCGCTGCTCATCCATTGTACATTACCCGCTGTAATCGCCTTTTTATTGCCGAGCTGACCTGATCTTCAACCCCGCCTTTAATGGTATAAGTAAAGGTTTCAATGCCGCGATGCGGGTGGGGAGGCAACACGCGAAATATGGACGCCATCACCATCCTGCGTCGCTTGCGCTTTAATTATTTTTAAAACATGCATCTCTTTTCCCCTTAAGATAAAAACACATTCTCATGTTAGCATTAAATAATATTTTCAGTAGCACTTTTAATCTTTCGCAAAACTCCCACTGCAAAGATTGAAGCCCGTTTATTTTTCCCTTCATTTAACAACGCCTTACTGTGTAACAGAGCGCAGCGCACACAAAAAAGATGGCACTACTGGACTGGTCTATGATTAAAAAAGAGCTCTTAAGGTATTGATACGGAGAAAATAATCATGACGATGACACTTCAATTTTTAGGCGCAGCCCAAGAGGTGACAGGATCTTGCTATCTTCTCACCCTCGACGGCCATAAAATATTGCTCGATTGCGGCTTAATTCAAGGCAGTAAAAATGATGCCAAGCGCAATTATGAACCTTTCAGTTTTAACCCCTCCTCCATTGATGCAGTAGTGCTGAGTCACGCCCATATAGATCACTCCGGGCGCATACCGCAATTAGTCAGGTCGGGTTTTAGCGGCCCTATCTATACCCATAAAGCCTCGGCCGAGTTATGCGCGATTATGTTAAAAGATGCCGCCATGCTGCAGCTTCGCGATACCGAGAGACTCAACAAAAAACGCCTCAGAAATAAGTTAACCAGCATCGAGCCACTTTTTTATACAGAGGATGTAGAGCAAGCGATAAAACAGTTTGCCCCCCTGCCCTATGGCAAAAAAACAACTATATTACCGCAACTGCAGATCTGTTTATCAGATGCCGGGCATATTCTAGGCTCAGCTCTGATCGAACTTTGGTTGGGCACAGGCAGCGAGCAGAAAAAATTGGTCTTTAGTGGTGATTTAGGGCGCGTGGGCATGCCGATTCTTAACGATCCGGTAAAAATTCACGATGCTGATTTAGTCTTGCTGGAAAGCACCTATGGAGATCGCCTGCATAGAAGTTGGCATGACACGATTAATGAGTTGAAACAAATTTTTTCTGCGGCAATTAAAGGCAGTCAGGGTAATATATTACTACCAGCATTTTCCGTGGGACGCGCGCAGGAGCTGCTTTATCTGTTTCATCTTTACGCTAAAGAGTGGGATTTGGCGCGTTGGAAAATATGTCTCGATAGTCCAATGGCCATTGAAGCCACGCAGGTATATATCAACAATTACCCGATAATGGATGAGGATTATAAACGCTTCACGCGTCAGCACCCCGGACAGCACCCGCTACTGTCCAATATTGAATTTATTCAAAGCACCGAAGAATCCATTCTGTTAAATGATATTTCCCATGGATTAATCATTATTGCGGGCAGCGGCATGTGCAATGGTGGGAGGATCCGCAGCCATTTAGAGCACAACCTGTGGCGTAGCGAATGCGATATCATAATTTGTGGTTATCAAGCCTTAAGCACCCCGGGCAGAATGTTGGTTGATGGTGCAGAGCATCTTACTATTCATGGCCAACCGGTTAAAGTGGCAGCCAAAGTGCATACCGTTGGTGGTTTATCTGCCCATGCTGATCAAGCAGAGTTAATCAATTGGTATCGCCATTTCAACAACGCACCTCCGTTGATATTAGTACATGGAGAACCCGATTCGCAGCAGGGGTTAATGGCTGCATTAAATAGCGACCATAGCTCTCAACCGCGAAGATTGCAGGCAGCCCAACGTGGCTGCAAACTTGATCTGAGTTGTTTACCTGAATTTGTCTGGCTATGATCCTAATCATCTCCAAAACACTCGACTCGCTACTGCTGTTACTCTTCAGGGTGCAGGTCATCACTCCAGCGTAAGCTGCGGTAATCAAATTGTTCCTCCAATGTTGGTTTTATGATCTGAAAATAGGGGGAGATATCAAAATCCCTTGGCGCAAAAAGGCTGCTGTGGCGAATATGCAGAAATTCCTCATAACAATCCATGCAGTTGGGATCCTTAGATTTAGCGACAATGCTTTCCGGCAGAATAGGATAACGTATTGATTGAAAAGCTTCCGCGATAAGGGAAGAGCAAATAGCTCGGGTCGGATCGCCGCTACCGAGCGCCAGCATACGCCGTCGCCACCGGACCGGTGCCGGGGGAGTCTGAATCAGATAACGCGCCAGATCAACAATGTTTTTCAAATCGTATTGATGGCCGATTCTGGACATAGCAGCATTCACAACCACATCAATCTCCTCCGCGGTAAGCCCTATCGGACGGCAAATTCGCGTATGCGCCCCCCAATACTCACTCAAGGGCAGCACGCGCACCCCTTCAAGCACATCAGCTTCGAGCAACTTGCCCTCACCTGCTTGTGAACCGGACAGGTTTTGAGCATCTGCAATAACCAGCGCCGCATGGGACCAGGTTGACTGGGAAAGATACTTGATTGCTGTACTAAACCGGCTATCACCTTCCACCAGCAGCACATCCCCTTTGCGCAAGGTCGCTGTAAGTTGCTCGGGCTTACAGGATGCAACTTGCATTCTCTGTTTATTCGGTTGATTGAGGTAATAGGCGAGAAGGCGGCCAATTCGTTCTAAAAGTTGCACCGAAAATCTCCTCCCGCACGTTCACAACAGTTAAAATATAAAAACAACACTAATTTAGAACTGCAGGATCTTCAATAAAATATTCTATTTTTACTAACGAGTTGATTAAATTGGGTGATAAGTCATTTTATCAGCAGATAACAGTACTCAGAGCAGACGCAATGAGGTGATTTTGATCCGCTCCTAACTACCAATATGATGGAGTTAACTCCCTGTATTATTTATTGAATCGGGGATTTCCTAAACAAAAAAATGATGCGCTAGGATAGGCAAAAGTGCACAAATAACAAAAAACGATGCGATAAAAACCCTATTTTCGAGCTAAGTTGATCCTGAACAACTATTGCGCTTCTGTTTAGCTATGGAGCGTGGTTATAATCAAATCATTTGTTTTCTGCTAAAAAATTATATAGGTAAATTATGGAATCGTTCCGTTGGGATACATATTTTGTAACTGGTCTTGATGCGGTTGATCGGCAGCATTTTCATCTTGTCGCCTTAATCAATAAAT
>DATCZZ010000233.1:0-4113 GCA_036525635.1 Psychromonas sp.
CTAGTACTGCATTGATTGAATCGCTGCCAACAACGTTTACCGCTGGAAGTGCAAATTTGTTTTCTTTTGCAATTGCAAATACTTTTTGAACATCATCACCAGTGATAACACCAGGTTTTACAACGTCTAAAATCTTAGTCATGAGATATTTCCTATCTATTTTGGTTAAATTAAATACTGTTTAATTTCGCGCGACATTCTACACAATAATGTGACAAAAAACACGCAATAAAAAAAAGCGAGATATTATCTCGCTTCAAATATTATATTAATCGTTTGCACGTGACTCTAACATTGCCACTGCTGGAAGTTTTTTGCCTTCAACAAATTCAAGGAAAGCACCGCCACCTGTTGAGATGTAAGAAACGTCAGCTGCGATACCGAATTTATCAATCGCCGCTAATGTGTCACCGCCACCAGCTACAGAGAAACCTTCTGATTCAGCAATCGCTTTGGAGATACCCGCAGTACCCGCTTCAAAGTTTTTGAATTCAAATACGCCTACCGGGCCGTTCCAAAGAATTGTTTTTGCACCTTTAATGATATCAGCAAGCACTTTAGTTGAGTCAGGACCTAAGTCGAAGATCATGTCGTCATCTTGAACGTCTGCAACGTTTTTGATTTCCGCTTCTGCATTCTCATCAAAGGCTTTTGCACAGGCAACATCAGTTGCAACTGGAATTGCACACTCACTCATTAGTTTTTTAGCTGTATCAACTAAATCAGCTTCGTATAGGGATTTACCAACATTGTGGCCTTGAGCTGCGATAAATGTGTTAGCGATACCACCACCAACAACTAGCTGGTCAGCAATTTTAGATAGAGACTCAAGTACAGTCAGTTTAGTTGATACTTTAGAACCACCAACGATTGCAACTAATGGACGAGCCGGATTGTCCATCGCTTTGCCTAGGGCTTCAAGTTCAGCAGCCAATAATGGGCCCGCACATGCGATTGGTGCAAATTGACCAATACCGTGAGTAGAAGCTTGTGCACGGTGAGCTGTACCGAATGCATCCATAACGTAAACATCACAAAGCGCAGCAAGTTGCTTAGATAATGTTTCATCGTTTTTCTTTTCGCCTTTATTGAAACGAACGTTTTCAAGTACAACGACTTCGCCTTCATTAACTTCCAGGCCGTTTAAGTAATCCGTTGCCAAACGAACAGGCACATCTAATGCTTCATTTAAGTAATCAACAACAGGTTGTAGAGAGAATGGTGCATTCTCTTCAGCTGTACCACCTTCAACAGGGCGCCCCAGGTGAGAAGTAATCATCACTTTAGCGCCTTTTTCTAGGGCTAATTTGATTGTTGGAATTGACGCACGGATACGTGCATCAGATGTTACTTTACCGTCTTTAATAGGCACATTAAGATCTTGGCGAATAAATACACGTTTGCCTGCTAAATCTTGATCTACCATTTTTTTTACTGACATGATGAGTCCTCTCATTTAATTTTAAAACTATAGAATTCTGATCTTACTGCCTGAACATTCATCCAAGCCTAGTTATAACACTGCTTTATAGTAAACATTTATTGCTTAAACTTGTTGTAGCGACAGCATTATAGACGAAAGTTTTTATTACTACGATCTCAATGAGGGTGTAATTTACCTTTTTCCATTATAAGGGAGTTGATTTATATCATTTTCCGTGATTTTTTTCACAAAACAGTCAAAAAAACGAACGTTTTATAAAAATATTTACCCAATAAACGGGATTCTTAGCGCTATTACAGAGCTTTTTAGCTATTATTTGCTGCTGATTTATCTCTCCTTATTTACCTTGATGCAGCCTCACTTCTCTTCCTTAAAACAGCGGCAGCTCCCCCTCCCACTGAACATGGCAATGTAACCATCTGAATTTAAACTGTTTTGAGTTAATGAAGATGTACAGTTAGCGGCTCAGCTGAGGGAAGTTTGTATGAGAGCGTTTACATTAGAGTGATAAAAGAACAAAATAGCAGCAACTAGCGTTAACCGCACTCCGCTTAATTAAATGGGCAAAATTAATCAGATCAAGCTGTTTGATTGGGTAATGGCCAGGCGTCTGTGATTAAAAACAACGCAGTTCTCCTTGATTTTAACATGCAAAAGTGAGCAGATATTTATGCGGATTGGTATACAACACTTAACAACTGGAAAACACCTATGGCAACCATCAAAGATGTAGCTCGATTAGCAAATGTTTCTGTGGCAACCGTTTCTCGCGTAACCAATAATTCGCCGAAAGCGAGTAAAGCATCGATTAAGGCTGTTCATGCTGCAATGCATACCTTGGGTTATCGTCCCAATGCCAATGCGCGGGCACTGGCAAGCCAGACAACCAATACGGTTGGTGTTGTCGTTGGTGACGTTTCAGATCCGTTTTTTGGAGCATTGGTAAAATCGGTGGATCAAGAGGCCGCTGCGCAAGGTAAGCACCTGCTTATCGGTAATGGCTACCATGATGCAAACTGCGAGCGCAAGGCAATAGAACTGCTGATTAATAGCCGTTGCGATGCCTTGATCGTCCATAGTAAAGCCCTTGCCGATGACGAATTAATTGCGTTAGCCAAAGAGCTCCCGGGTCTGGTGTTTATTAACCGTTATATTGAAGAGATAGCTAACCGCTGTATCTGCCTGGACAATGCACGCGGCGCCTATTTGATCACCGAACATCTGATAAAACAAGGCCATCGTCATATAGGTTATATTTGTTCAAACCATGATATTGAAGATGCCCATCAACGTAAAGCCGGCTTTCTTGCCGCGCTCAAAGACCATGGCATAGATTGTCCGGAAGAATATATTGAATATGCCTCTCCTGATGAGGCCGGCGGTGAGCAGGCGATGAGCAACCTACTCGCCAAAGGGCTGCTTCTTAGCGCAGTTTCAAGCTATAACGACTCAATGGCTGCCGGTGCATTATCAATTATGGATGAAAATGCGATTGAAGTCCCCAATCAGATCTCCTTAACGGGCTTTGATGATGTACTTATTGCTAAATATCTGCGCCCCAAACTGACCACAATGCGTTATCCGATTGAAATGATGGCGACCCAGGCAACCCAGCTGGCGCTGTCATTGGCGAAAAAACAACAAAATAAAGCCATTATTCATAGTTTTTCACCTACGCTAATACGCAGGCATTCTGTGGCCTCATTGCGAGTGGCAAAGCATGTAACCTAAATTTCGTATTTTTTACGGTCACCAAGGTCATAAAAGAGCGGCATCCTGGATTTTTTCCAGGCCATGTAAAGGTACAAAAAGGCAGATACAATAAAACCGCCACTTGCCCATAATGTTTGTGCAAAAAACAGCGCAAACCAGGTGAACAGCAATATCAGCGGCATTATCTTCAGTAGTGTTAATGAAAAACAAAAGCTTTCTTTGTAAGCGATGCCCGACAGGGTGATAAACAATGCGCCCAGGCTCAAGTATGCAGCCACTAATCCACTTGTTGCAAAGGCAAGACTAACCAGCCAAACCCCGATCCAGCAGGCGTTGACCAATATCCAGCGTACGGATTTTTTATAGATATGCAATGACGAGGCTTGCAGTAAAGCCCCCAAGGCTAAAAAGACAAGAATATGTTTAAACCAATAAGGGTAAAACAGTTGCTGCAGCGCCAATAACAATAAAGCCAGTGCGGTCACCCCCATACCAAGACGATACAAAGTGATACTGAATTTATCCCAGCTGTCCAGGCGTTCTTTTACCTGTGGATCTGCCATATCTTTACCTCGATTTAAAAGAAAACACTGGATAAAATTAAACGGATAAATAGTTCACTGATTTTTCGTTGTTTGTTAAGAATATGTAATAATAAACATTCTTCCAAATATTTTGTTATATTAAGTAGAGAGTAAACATGAGCAGTATCGAAATTCATGGCGCTAAAACCCACAACCTTAAAAATATAGATCTCTCTATTCCACGCGATAAGCTGATTGTTATTACCGGACTTTCAGGATCCGGAAAGTCATCACTCGCTTTTGATACCCTATATGCAGAGGGGCAGCGCCGTTACGTTGAGTCCCTCTCAGCTTATGCGCGGCAGTTTCTCTCCTTAATGGAAAAACCGGATGTTGAGCATATTGAAGGTTTATCACCGGCTATTTCCATCG
>DATCZZ010000234.1:0-4852 GCA_036525635.1 Psychromonas sp.
TGCAGGGATATCAGCAAAGAAAAAACACCTAAAGACATTGCCATGTCACCAGATTGAATCACCATGTAACCAAAATCAATGAATGCTCGGGTATGTAGTATTTGAGAGTGGTACATCGCAATCAGGCCGCTAATAAATGAACCGACTAATATTCCCTTAAAAACCCACTCTTTTTTGGGCGGGTAGCTTAGTAGAAAAATGAATGCCGGAAGAATAATAATAGTGCGACTGGGCATATCTAGGTTACTGGTTTTTCCTCCATTCCAATAGATTGATAAAGCGGTTATGAAAAAATAGCCTCCTAACGCCAATCCTATTTTATAAAAGTCAGGAGGTAGTTTGTTTTTTAAAGTAATAGGTAAAAGCAATAAAGAAATCAAACAGAGTGTGATGGTGATATATGAGTAGCTTTTCCCTGAAACCAATAAAGTTGCCGAAAATAGAAAAATCAGAATAGAACTGATTAAAGATAATTTTTTATTAAGCATCTGTTTTCTCAATAATAGACGTATTACTTATGATTATTTATTTCATTTAAATAAAGCTTAACGCCTTCGGCAACGGTTTTAAATTCGCCATCATAACCGGCTGCGCGCAAGTTTGTTAAATCCGCTTCAGTAAAGCTCTGGTAGCGACCTTGCAGATGCTCGGGGAACGGGATACGTTCAATTTCTCCCTTCTGATGAAATGCTATAACCGCCTTACCCACTTCAAGAAATGATTCAGCACGGCCAGTGCCGACATTAAAAATCCCTGAAACCTTGTTGTCAAAGAACCATAGATTTACTTTGCAGACATCACCGACATAAACGAAATCGCGTTTATGTTCGCCTTCAAACAGTTTGGCATTCTCGCCAGCATTCAGCTGGTTATTCAAGTGGAAGGCAACACTGGCCATGCTGCCTTTGTGCTGCTCGCGCGGACCGTAAACGTTAAAATAACGGAAACCGACAATTTGCGACAGTGTTTCACCATGATCGATTGCATCCTGCCAAATACCACGTACATACTGATCAAACTGAAATTTTGAGTAACCGTAAACATTTAGTGGCTTTTCATACTTTAATTCTTCCTTAAAAGTATCGTTGCCGCCGTAGGTTGCTGCCGACGATGCGTATAAAAACGGAATATCACGCTCGAGACAGTAATGCAGCAAATCTTTTGAATATTCATAATTATTTTCCATCATGAATTTGCCGTTCCATTCGGTGGTCGCAGAGCATGCCCCCTCATGGAAAATAGCTTCAACATCACCAAAATCCTGACCTGATACTATTTGTGTAATGAACTCATCTTTATCCATGTAATCAGTCAGTTGCAGGTCAACTAAGTTGATGAATTTTGTACCATCGGTAAGGTCGTCAACAACCAGAATATCTGTAATGCCCCGCTCATTAAGCGATTTGACGATATTACTGCCGATAAAACCTGCGCCGCCTGTAACTATAAACATGAAATTATCCTTTTGACGTTTTATTTATTATGTGGTGATTATACAGTTGTTTGTAAGTGAGTTATACCGGCATATTCGGAGCTTCCAAAAAATAGAGAAGAATTAAATTGTTCAGGGAGTTGAAAAAACAACTGAAAGCTAGATCACGCGATTTCCTTTTAAAAACGCGATAGTATATTGTTTTATTTTTGCCTGTTAACAAAATGTTGTTATTTAATGCGCGCTTCTCTATATTGAGCCACATTAATTAGATTTTATTTAAGGATTCTAACATGCCAGGTTATCAATTAATTAGTGCTTATCAGGCTAAGCAGCGCGCATTGAAAGAAAATGTTCAACTCGTTGATATTCGCGACCGCGCCTCATTTGCATCAGAGCATCCTGAAGGGGCTTTCCACCTCACCAATGAGACTGTAGGGGAGTTTATGAAAAAGGTTGATATTAATACGCCGGTATTTGTGATCTGTTACCATGGCAACAGCAGTAAAGGGGCTGCGCAATACCTTTGTGAGCGCGGGTATCTAGATGTGTATAGTGTTGATGGTGGGTTTGCAGACTGGCGGCTGGTTAATCCGCACGGATAAAAATAGGTTATTTAAGTAGTATTTTGATATTAAAGGTAAAAAAATGAGTGTAGTTGATACCGATCTAATTGATGCGATCGGGCTGGAAAAAGAAGCACAGCGGGTTTTTCTAAGTATTATAGATTCCCTGGTATGGGATGGTGAGAACGTCCATCTTTATACACTTCAGGAAAAAATCAATACTTATCTGTATTTCATTGAATCGGGAGAATTGGATAAAGCGCTGCCCGATGGCAAAGGTTTTGATGTTGCGATCGAGCTCATTTTAAAACATATGCCAAGCGATGAGGCGATCAGTTTTTTTGATAAAACGACGCAAATACTGCTTGATAAAGGTATTATTTTTGTTTTTGGCCCGAATAGAAATAGCGGCTATGCGGAGCAGCAAAGTTAATCCTGATTGCGATAAGTCTCGGGTGTCTGACAGGTCAAAAAAACGGTAATAAAGGCGACGCTAGTCGCTTTTTTCTTAATCGGGTATTTTTAACTGCCAGTAGCTCTGCAGCTTGGATGTAAAACTGCGATGATAAGGCTGCTTAATGTAATCAGGCGTAATAGCTGACAAAATAGATCACTTTCAAAATTTATTATATTCCCAACCCGCAGATTCAACCCATTCATTGCTTATATAAAACAATCTATTAGCCCCCTCCGGGCGAAGGGTCGTTATGTTAAAAAGAAGTGAATTATAAAATATGTGACAAATTCCTATATTTTCCATTGCCAGTGCCCCACTTCATTTGGGATAATCTCGCCGAAATTTTCAAGACTCATCAATTAGCTGCAATTGATTTTAACTAAACCAATCAGGAGAAAAACATGCCATCTCGTAAAGAGCTAGCTAACGCGATTCGTGCACTCAGCATGGATGCCGTACAAAAAGCCAATTCAGGACACCCTGGAGCTCCAATGGGAATGGCTGATATAGCCGAAGTCCTTTGGCGTGATTTCTTAAAACATAACCCGAGCAATCCGGAGTGGGCGGATCGAGACCGTTTTATTTTGTCTAATGGTCATGGTTCAATGTTGATCTACTCGCTATTACACCTAACCGGTTATGAACTGTCAATTGAGGATCTGAAATCTTTCCGTCAACTGCATTCTAAAACACCGGGTCACCCGGAATATGGTTACGCGCCGGGTATTGAAACAACAACGGGTCCGTTAGGTCAGGGGATCACCAATGCTGTTGGTATGGCGATTGCCGAAAAATCATTAGCTGCCCAGTTTAACCGTCCTGCGCACGCTATTGTTGACCATTACACTTACGCTTTTTTAGGTGATGGTTGTTTGATGGAAGGTATCTCGCATGAAGCATGTTCTCTGGCGGGTACTTTAGGTTTAGGTAAACTGATCGCATTCTGGGATGACAACGGTATCTCTATTGACGGTGAAGTTGATGGATGGTTTACCGATGATACGCCAGCGCGTTTCAGAGCTTACGGTTGGCAGGTGATTTCAGTTGACGGTCATAATAGCTCCGATATCAAAGCGGCAATCGAAGCAGCTCAAGCTGAAACAGCAAAACCCACGCTGATCTGTTGTAAAACTATTATTGGTTTTGGCTCTCCAACTAAGCAGGGGACACATGACTGTCATGGTGCTCCACTTGGTGCAGATGAGATTATCGCCACACGTAAAGCATTAGGCTGGAACCATGCTGCCTTTGAAATCCCTGCTGATATCTATGCAGATTGGGACAATAAAGAGAAGGGGCAACGTGTTGAAAAATTATGGGACGAAAAATTTGCTGCCTATGCAGAGGCTTACCCTGAGTTAGCGGCTGAATACAAACGTCGTATCAACAGTGAAATGCCAAGTGACTGGGAAGCAAAATCGAACCAGTATATTAGCGACTTACAAGCAAACCAGGCGAATATCGCAACCCGCAAAGCATCACAAAACTGCATCGAAGCCTTTGGCGCAATGTTACCGGAGTTATTAGGCGGTTCTGCTGATTTGGCGCCTTCGAACCTCACCATGTGGTCTGGTAGCAAAGCTATCACTGCTGAAGATGCCTCTGGTAACTATTTACACTACGGTGTACGTGAGTTTGCCATGGCTGCGATTATTAACGGTATTGCATTGCATAAAGGCTTTGTGCCGTACGGTGCGACCTTCCTAATGTTTATGGAATACGCGCGTAACGCACTGCGTATGTCTGCGTTAATGAAGCAGCGTGCAATTCAAGTGTTCACCCATGACTCCATCGGTCTTGGTGAAGATGGCCCGACCCATCAGCCTGTTGAACAAATTGCCAGCTTGCGTTTAACACCGAATATGAGTACATGGCGCCCATGTGACAGTGTTGAGTCTGCCGTTGCCTGGAAATTTGCCATTGAGCGTAAAGATGGTCCTTCATCACTTATCTTTAGCCGCCAAAACCTGCAGCCGCAACCTCGTGATGCGCAGCAGTTAGCTGATGTGGCTAAAGGCGGTTATGTACTGCTTGATAGTGAAAAATCACCTGAAATCATTTTGATTGCAACTGGCTCTGAAGTACAACTTGCCGTTGCCGCCTGCAATGAACTGACCGCACAGGGTAAAGCAGTACGGGTTGTTTCACTTCCTTGTACAGATCTTTTTGAAAAGCAAAGCGCAGAATACAAAGAGTCTGTATTACCGGCTGCCGTTACTAAGCGCCTTGCTATCGAAGCGGGCATTGCCGATTACTGGTATAAATATGTAGGCCTGAACGGTAAAGTTATCGGTATGACGACCTTTGGTGAATCCGCGCCGGCTGAGCTGTTATTTGAAATGTTTGGTTTTACGGTAGAAAATGTGGTTCAGACTGCCAATACTTTATAAGCTTCTC
>DATCZZ010000235.1:0-4374 GCA_036525635.1 Psychromonas sp.
AGGGATAATTGTGTTGGCGAATCTTATTGCATCGTTTCCCGGCGGTATATTAACGGATTGCCAGGATCTGTCCTGCCAATGGGCAGAACCCGGCAACCTCGCTTTATTTAAATTCCGTTGTTTAAGCGGAAGTATAGGCTGTTGTGTTTTAATGTGTTTTTAAATTCACGTACGGTAGTGTTGTTATCAATCACCAGCAGCTCAATATTGGCAAACTCGGCAAAGCTTTCCACCATTTCCAGGGTAACGGACTGGCTATACACCGTGTGGTGTGCGCCACCGGCATGGATCCATGCAGCGGCTGCCGTGGCTAAATTAGGTTGCGGCTCCCATAGTGCGTGACCCACTGGTAATTTCGGTAATGTTGATGGTGGTGTGACAGTATCCACACAGTTAACCACTAAGCGGAAACGATTGCCCATATCCAATAAGGTTACATTCATCGCCGGCCCTGGCTTGCCGGAAAAAATAGCACGGGCGACATCGACATTGCAACCGATAGTATGCCGGTGAATTTCAATGCGCGGTTTATCGGCAGCAATTGATGGACAAACTTCTAGCATGTGTGCACCCAGCGCCTGATCGGTGGAGGAGAAATTATAGGTGTAATCTTCCATAAAGGAGGTGCCACCTTCACGACCTTGCCCCATGACTTTGAAGATGCGTGTCAATGCCGCTGTTTTCCAATCGCCTTCACCGCCATAACCATAACCTTTTTCCATCAGACGCTGCGTCGCAAGCCCGGGCAGGTTAGTCAGTCCACTCAGGTTTTCAAAGCAGTTGGTAAAAGCGTGGCAGCCCTTTGCAACTAGGAATTTTTCCATGCCCAGCTCTAACCGTGCTTCATTCTTCAATATTTCCAGCTGCTCGGCATCGCTTAAAATTGAGCCGGAAACATCATAAAGCGATTTATACAATTCAATTTGCTGCTCAATTTGCGCTTCACTGATGCTGTTGACCACTGCTGATAACTCGCCAAGACCATAAGCATGTACTTCAAACCCAAACTGAATTTGTGCTGAAACTTTGTTGCCTTCAGTCACCGCCACTTGACGCATATTATCGCCAAAACGCGCCACGCGTAGCGTTTGGCTTTCCTGCCAGCCCTGCGCAGCCTGGCACCACTCATCTATTTGCGTTTGCACTTGCTCTTCCTGCCAATGACCCACCACCACTTTACGGTCGATATTCAAACGCGCGCCAATATAACCAAACTCGCGGTCGCCATGGGCACTTTGATTTAAATTCATAAAGTCCATGTCAATTTCCTGCCATGGCAGAGCGGCATTAAATTGCGTATGCAGATGTAAAAAAGGTTTGTTTAATTGCGTGAGACCGGCAATCCACATTTTCGCCGGTGAAAAGGTATGCATCCACAAAATAAGGCCGATACAGCTATCATCATTATTGGCTTCTTTGCAGATAGCAAGAATCTCTTCCGGGGTGGTCACTGTGCCTTTGCATAATATATTGGTGTTGATGAGATTGTTATTATTGAGTCCGGTAACTATCTCTGTGCTATTTTCCGCTACTTGCTTTAATACCTTCGGCCCATAAAGGTGCTGTGAGCCAGTGATAAACCAAACGTTTTTTTCATTATTAATTTGCATCTTGTTCTACCTCTATCAAGTAATTATTTATTGGATTGGCCATAGGTCGCATTTTCACCATGCTTGCGTGAATAATGCTTATCTAATAGTGGATCTGGGATCTGCTTAACTTGTGGATTAATTATTAAGGTATGCAGTGCCATTTTAGCTACCTCTTCCAGGACCACTGCATTGTGAACCGCATTGTCGGGAGAGCTTCCCCACGCAAAAGGGGCATGCTCTTTCACCAAAATACCGGGAATAGCCATGGGGTTATTATCGCCAATGGTTTCAATAATGACTTTGCCGGTATTGAGTTCATAATCGCTTTGGATCTCTTCTGCCGACAACGCGCGTGCACAGGGAATTTTTCCGTAAAAATAGTCAGCATGGGTCGTCCCCATGGCAGGAATAGGCATCCCCGACTGCGCCCAGGAGGTAGCAAAGGATGAGTGGGTATGAACGATGCTGCTGATCTGCGGGTAAGCTTGATACAGCGCCACATGGGTGGCGGTATCAGACGAAGGGTTTAATTTACCTTCGACGATATTGCCCTGTAGATCTAAGAGCACCATATCGGCTGGCGTCATATCGTCATAATCCACACCACTGGGTTTGATAACGATTAAGCCTTTCTCGCGATCAATGCTGGAAACATTTCCCCAAGTGAAGGTCACAAGCCCATAACGTTGCAGATCAATATTGGCCTGACAAACTTTTTCCCGTAATTCGGGAAGTAATAGCTTCATCTGTGTAACTCCTTTTTTTGAATAGTTTTTTGCACGTTATGATGCCGTGTATAGTTCAATGTGATTGCCAAGCTCACGGTATGAGACATAGCGTTGCTGATGAAAATGATGATTTTTCAGAACCGGGTAGTAGATGTTACTGATTGGACTTGCCATGGCCTTTTGTGCAGCCAGCGCATCGCTATAAACACCTGCAGCAACAGCTGCAAAAATAGCGGCGCCCAGGGCACAGCACTGTTCAGATTTGACCACTGCAATCTCCCGTCCCATGACATTGGCGCAAGTTTGCATAACTAAGGGGGATTTTTGCGCAATACCACCGATAGCGATAATGCGGTTCACCTCAACCCCCTGATCGACCATACAATCCATAATTGCTTTTGCACCATGTGCGGTGGACTCCACCAAACTGACAAAAAGGGCACAGGCATCACTGCCCAGGTTAATGCCGCTCATCACCCCTTGCAGGCGTTGATTAGCATTGGGAGTACGTCGTCCATTATGCCAATCCAGCGCCACCGGAGAGTCTAGTGACGGTGCCTGCTTCATTGCGGCGTCACTGAGCATAATTAAAATCTGTTCATCAAGTTGCTCAAGCAGATCCTGCTGCTCCGGATGATCTTCAACCCACTTTTCTATTGGCCACATTAACAGGCGTTTATACCAGGCAAAAATATCCCCAAAAGCGGATTGCCCGGCTTCCAGTGCAATGAATCTTGGTAACGCACTGCCATTCACTTGCCCACAAATACCCTGGATGGTTTTGTCACCAATTTTTTCCGCATCCACCATCAAAATATCACAGGTGGAAGTTCCGATAACTTTCACTAAATCATGGGCTTGCCCTCCAGCACCAACGGCGCCCATATGACAGTCAAATTCACCAATTGCTACTGCAATGCCTTCGGGTAAACCGAATTTTTCCGCCCATTCAGGTGATAATAATCCGGCTTGTTGATCGGCAGTGTAAACTTTGTCAAACATCTGCTCACGTTTACCATCAAGGGTAGGAGAGATAGCAGAGAGGAAATCTTGTCCGGGTAAACCACCCCAATCGTCATGCCAAAGTGCTTTATGACCGGCTGCGCAGATACCGCGTCTTAACCTGGCAGGGGCTTGATTGCCGGTGATGAGAGCGGGAACCCAGTCGCAAAGCTCAACCCAGCTGTAAGCATGTTCAGCAATATCGGCATCCTGCTCGGCAATCCAAGCCGCTTTAGCCCAAAACCATTCAGAGGAATAGATACCGCCGACATAGCGGGTGTAATCAGGGAAATCTCCGCTGTGTGCTAATTGATTAATCAGCTCTGCTTTTTCAATAGAGGTATGATCTTTCCATAAAATAAACATGGCATTGGGGTTGTTGCTAAATTCAGGAAGCAGGGCCAGTACATTGCCATCGGCATCAATCGGAGCGGGGGTTGAACCGGTAGTGTCTACGCCAATACCGACAATGTTTTCAACTACTGCACTGTCAACGGATTGCAATACTGTTTGAATAGCCAGAGTCATTGAATCAATATAGTCCTGAGGGTGATGTCTAAATTGTGATTCGGCGGGTTTGCAATATAAACCACTCATCCAGCGTTTATAAAATTGCACATTACTGGCAATTTCGTGGCCATTGCTGGTATCAACTAATAAAGAACGCACAGAATCCGAACCAAAATCCAAACCCATTGCGTACTTTTTAAAACCATTTTTCTTTGTCATAACAACTCCCAAATAATTAATACTGGCTATCTCTTACGGTCATTAAATATTAAAAAATAGGAAATAACCATCAAGAGAAAAGCTATATTAATGGACTAAACAGCTAATCACTCAAGAGTTGGAGTTATATCTGTTTTGTGGTTAATTAAATTTAACAGCCTCTTAGCACAGCTTTAGTTAAGACTCTCCTTTGGTCTTGATATATTAATTTCAGGCATCTTATGAAGATCAAAAATGAGTTAGTTAATCCATTGTCTGCCCTTTTTATTTTCATATGGCTGAGCAGACTTTCTAGTAATGTGAAGGAAAAGTAAAAAGAGAAA
>DATCZZ010000236.1:0-2098 GCA_036525635.1 Psychromonas sp.
GGCAAAGAAGCCGCTATTGGTGTCATTAATGGTATGATTTGGGCAACCTTGGTCGCAACGGCGGTCACTTTGTGGAAAGGGGATATCACCGTTGGTTTAATCATAGCCGGCGCAATGTTTATCAACTTATCTGCAGCAGGCATAGCTGGCGTCACTATCCCCTTACTTATGCATAAATATAAAATAGATCCGGCTCTTGCAGGGGGAATGGCATTGACGACAGTCACCGATGTGGTTGGTCTTTTTTCTTTCTTGGGTACAGCAACGTTAGTTTTAAAAGTCTAACCTTCACTTTGTAAAAACGCTAACCATGATTCGATGAGGTGCAGAAAGTCATCAAAACCGCAGAATGCTTCAATTTCCAAATCATAAAATGACAGGTCACCCTCTAATTCGACCTGATCGACGTTATTTAATAAACTGTGATTTATAACTTGGGCTTCATCTTCATTGAGCAATAGTGAAAATTCACTGCCGATCAACTTAATATCAGTAATCACCCGTTGTTGCACACGTAAACTATCCGTTAAGAGATCTTCGACCCAGCTAATAGACTGCCCCTCCTGCTCTAACCAGGTCGCAAACGCTTCATGATCCATAGACAACTTAACTGTCGCCTCACCGCTGATAAAGTCTTTTCTGAATTCAAATTCCATTATATTTTAATACCCTTTAAAACACGGAGCATATAGCGATGCGGCAAAAAATCGATAGCAAACACGCCAGTGCAAATAATACAAAAAAAAAGCTCCAACGTTACCGCAGGAGCTTTTGATACTATCTATTAATATTATCTGTTAGCAGCTTTAGGCTGAGCTTGCGCCAGCACTTGTAATACATCGGTTGGTACCAGTTCGTATGCAGCTTGTGGTTTTAAAACAACATTTGCTTTATTAACAACCATTAACATCTGTTTCAGACGGTTACTTTCAAATGGCTTAAGCAATAACCCCTGAACATCTAATAAACTATTTAACCCTAATAATTCACGTTGAACATCAAAGTGCGAGCTTAAGATACAGGTATCAGCAGCAGCAGAAGTTTTTCCGGTACGGATACGCTTAATAAATTCAAGACCGCTATTATCTGCAAGTAATGAATCAACAATGATCAAATTAAAATCCTGCAGTGCAACAGAGCGTTCAGCTTCGACGCTCGTAGCAACACTTTCCACATAATTCACATGCAGGCTTTCTAATTTTTCAATTAATTGGATGCGTTCAAAATCCTGAGATTCAACAATCAATACTTTCATCGCATTAATTGAATTAACCGGGCTTTCAACAGTTGTGATAGGGGTCACGACTTGATTTTCAGAGATACCAACACCTTCCATGCGGGCAATATAACCACGCTTGGGGATGGTCATAATATTTAAACCATGCAGGCTTAAGGTTCCGATACTTTTACGCAGCTGAGAGATATGCTGGTTAATGGTATGATCTGTTACCAAACGTCCCCAGACGTGCTGCGCCAGATCTTCACGGGTTACTACCGTGTTAACATTTTTACATAAAAAATGTAATAAAGATGTGCGTAAAGGACCAAGATAAACTTTACGGTTGGTATGAATTAAACTATTTTGGCTGGTGTCAATTAAGAACTCGCCGACAACTAAACTTTTTTCTAACATAGTGATTACTCATTATTTTAAATTGAATTAACAATTCACACTAAACTAATTTTCGTCATCCAGCTTATGATAGCTTATACATCCTGTCTAAATAGTCTTTGCGCGAGGTATATTTTTTAGCCATTTTATCAAATCGTTCTAAAGATGGCAATATTTTTGTGTTGTAATCGGACTGACCGCATCTTTGCGGGAAATGCTATACAAAACAATTGATTATACCAATATGCAGCAATTGGTTACACCAATACGTAAAAATATCTGGGCAATCTTGCTGCTTAAAATCAACGGGACTGCTCAATCAAAGCCCTGCTCTTATTATTTTCACCTGCGCTTACGCAACTTTTCCCATTTAATCAAGCGCCATGGCATGACATAAAAAAGCCCCTTAACTATAAGATAGAAAAGGGGCTTTAACCTATTAATTTGTAAATAGATCGCTGGCCGTTAGCTGACTTTTACTGGGAT
>DATCZZ010000237.1:0-7545 GCA_036525635.1 Psychromonas sp.
GCCCTTTTTTAGCCAATGTTATCGCACGCGCCATATAGTGCGTATCTAGCTCAGAAAAGTTCGGAGTGTTCATTCATATTCCACTTAAAAAGCAATAAAAAATGTCGGCTTGACAATATCATTCTAGATATGAGATTGCGCCCAACAATCAGTCTTCCAGCTTAGCTATCTCTTCACCAAACTCTTTTACATCTTTAAAGGAACGGTAAACTGAAGCGAAACGGATATAGGCTATTTTATCCAGGCTTTTAAGTAGCTCCATGACCAGTTCGCCGACCATTTTAGAGGTCACTTCCCGTTCACCCGTGGCGCGTAAGGTTGATTTAAGTTTGTTTACAGCGGCATCAATCGCTTCGATGCTGACGGGTCTTTTTTCTAAAGCACGATTTATACCAACCAGCAATTTATCATCATTAAAGGGTTCGCGGCGGCCATCGGATTTAATTAAACGCGGCATCAGCAGCTCCGCAACCTCATAGGTAGTAAAGCGTTCATTGCATTCATTACAACAGCGTCGACGGCGAACCTGAGCGCCATCGGACACTAATCGAGAATCGATAACTTTAGTATCTTGCGCATTACAAAAAGGACAGTACATTTAATCTCACTACTATTTGGCATTAATGACAATACAAAAAGCGAACAGGCACTATGGTAAGTCTTAGAAATCTACCATGAATTTTACAATAAGGGGAAATATTAACCTTTTTAGAGTTAATTTTTAATACCCATTTGATTTAAGTTTCTAAAAAATGTAAAAAAAAAGCTACGCGATGCGTAGCTTTGGCTTGAAAAAATGACAAATTAGCCGTAAACCGGACACGCTTTACAAAGCGCAGCAACTTTAACTTTGACTGCTTCGATTGTTGCAGCAAGTTTGGCTTCATCTTTGATTGCATCAAGAATATCACACATCCATTGCGCAAGTTCAGCTGCTTGTTGTGCATTAACACCACGGCGCGTTAGTGCAGGTGTACCAATACGCAGACCGGATGTCACAAAAGGAGAACGTGGATCATTTGGTACAGAGTTTTTGTTAACGGTAATGTGTGCTTTACCCAGTGCCGCATCAGCTTCTTTACCAGTAATATCCTGAGCAATCAAATCCACCAGGAATAGATGGTTATCCGTTCCGCCAGAAACGATTTTGTAACCACGCTCTTGGAATACTTTCACCATTGCTTTGGCATTATCTAATACATTTTGCTGGTAGACGGCAAATTCAGGTTCCGCACACTCTTTAAATGCAACAGCTTTAGCTGCAATAACGTGCATCAACGGACCGCCTTGACCACCTGGGAATACCGCTGAGTTTAATTTTTTCTCAATCTCTTCATTTGCCTTAGCAAGGATCAGACCGCCACGTGGGCCGCCTAATGTTTTATGTGTTGTCGTTGTCACAACATCTGCAATAGGTACCGGGTTAGGATAGAGACCAGCAGCAACTAGGCCGGCAACGTGTGCCATATCAACAAATAGATAAGCACCTACTTTGTCTGCTATTTCACGGAATTTAGCCCAATCGACAATACCGGAATATGCAGAGAAACCTGCAATGATCATTTTCGGTTTGTGCTCAAGTGCAAGACGTTCAACTTCAGCGTAATCTAAAATACCCGTTTCAGGGTTGATACCGTATTGGTATGCTTTATACATTTTACCGGAAAAGCTAACATGTGAACCATGTGTTAAGTGTCCACCGTGCGCAAGGCTCATACCTAAAATAGTATCGCCCGGCTCACAAAGTGCCTGGTAAACTGCCGCATTTGCCTGTGAACCAGAGTGAGGTTGCACGTTCGCATAATCAGCACCAAATAATGATTTAGCACGTTCGATTGCTAAAGATTCAGCAACATCAACGTATTCACAACCGCCGTAATAACGTTTACCCGGGTAACCTTCTGCATATTTATTGGTTAATTGGCTGCCTTGCGCTTCCATTACACGTGGACTGGTGTAATTTTCTGATGCAATCAGTTCAATGTGGTCTTCCTGACGTTGAACTTCATCGGTTATTGACTGCCATAATTCTGGATCGTAATCTGCAATATTCATATCACGGTTAAACATGCGTAACTCCTGCTGGGTATGGTTTTAAAATGCCTTATTTATTGATGCAGCGCATTTTACGCAATCTTTGCCCCGTTGCATAGCGTAAAAAAATGAATAATTTGATGATTGGAAATGAGAAAAATGCATAGTAACTAAGATACTAATGTGATCCGCCCTTTTATCCTAAGCGATAGTGTTTTATTTTCTGCGACTTTCCCCTATCATCCTGAACAGAATTTTCCTTTTATTAAATAAGAGCAATCATTAATGGCACAGTTTATATACACAATGCATCAGGTGAGCAAGGTCGTTCCACCTAAGCGCACTATTTTAAAAGATATCTCCCTCAGTTTTTTCCCGGGCGCAAAAATCGGCGTATTAGGTTTGAACGGCTCAGGTAAGTCAACTTTATTACGTATTATGGCGGGAATAGATAAAGAGTTTGCAGGCGAAGCGCGCCCTTTAAGCGGCACAAAAATTGGTTATCTGCCGCAGGAGCCGGTATTAGATCTGGATAAAAATGTCCGGGAAATTATTGAAGAAGCAGTCAGTGAGGTTAAAAATGCCCTAACTGAGCTTGATTCTGTTTACGCTGCCTACGCAGAGCCCGATGCAGACTTTGATGCACTGGCTAAACGTCAGGGCGAACTGGAAGCGATTATTCAGGCGCACGATGGCCATAATCTGGACAATCAACTTGAGCGGGCGACCGATGCCCTGCGTCTGCCTGCTTGGGATGCAAAGATAAAAGTCCTTTCCGGTGGTGAACGTCGCCGCGTTGCACTGTGCCGTTTACTGCTGGAAAAACCGGACATGTTACTGCTTGATGAGCCGACCAACCACTTGGACGCGGAATCAGTGGCCTGGCTGGAGCGCTTCCTGCATGACTACGAAGGCACCGTCGTGGCGATCACCCATGACCGCTACTTCCTGGATAATGTTGCCGGCTGGATTTTAGAATTGGACCGCGGTTACGGTATTCCTTGGGAAGGTAACTACTCATCCTGGTTAGAGCAAAAAGATGCCCGCTTAAAGCAGGAGGCATCTCAGGAGAAAGCCCGCCAACGTCAAATTGAGCAGGAACTTGAATGGGTTCGTTCCAACGCCAAGGGGCGCCAGTCTAAAAGCAAAGCGCGTTTATCCCGCTTTGAAGAGCTTAATAATCAGGACTTCCAAAAACGCAACGAAACCAATGAGCTGTTTATTCCAACGGGGCAGCGGTTAGGCGATCAGGTTATCGACGTCACTAACCTCAGTAAATCCTTCGATGGGCGTGTACTGATTGATGATCTCAGCTTCAGCATTCCGAAAGGCGCAATCGTCGGCATTATCGGTGCCAATGGTGCGGGTAAATCAACCCTGTTTAAAATGTTATCGGGTGTTGAAAAAGCCGATGCGGGTGAAATCATCATAGGTCAAAGCGTACAGCTTGCCAGTGTGGATCAGTTCCGCGATCATATGGATGATAAAATAAGCGTTTTTCAGGAAGTATCCGATGGCAGCGATGTGATTAAAATTGGTAATGTCGAAATTCCAAGTCGTGCTTATCTCGGCCGTTTTAACTTTAAAGGCGCGGATCAGCAGAAGATAGTGGGACATCTGTCCGGTGGTGAACGGGGCCGTTTACATCTTGCTAAACTGCTTAAATCAGGCGGTAACGTATTATTACTCGATGAGCCGACCAATGATCTTGATATCGAAACACTGCGTGCACTGGAAAATGCTTTGCTTGGTTTTGCCGGCTGTGTGATGGTCATTTCCCATGACCGCTGGTTCCTGGACAGAATCGCAACCCATATTATTGACTACCGCGATGAAGGTAAGGTGAATTTCTACGAAGGTAACTTTAGCGATTACGAAGAGTGGATGAAAAAAACCTACGGTGCTGCATCAATTGAACCGCACCGTATTAAATATAAACGTATTCAGTAAGATAAAAGAGCAGATCTGATTTGCAACTAAGCCTCCTTGATGGGGGCTTTTTTGTAGGAAGTAATATTTGTTTGGATAGTACACGGATTTTCCCAACCTTAGCATGAGCCGCCACTTTTGCTAAGCCGATAAGCACAGGCATTAATGCCAACGTGACAAACTGTTTAACTGCCACTAAAGTTTAATTTATAAACAAAGATCAACAGATGTATGGACTCCTTGGTAAAAGTTTGGTTACTTATTACGCTACTCCCGAGGGAGGTGGGAGTCCATATAAGACCCTAGATGAAATTAACCATAACCGGGAGTCAACATGGCATACGTGAATATTGATGGAGTGAAATACGAAAAAGAGCTGTTGGAACTGGCCAAAAAACACACCACAGGACAGGGTGAAGGCAAGCTATCTAAAGATAAAGTGGCTAATCTGCTGGCCTCGGCGAACGATGGACCAGGCGTAACCGAGATTGAGAAGGCTACGTTGCAATATATCCGTGCTAACTTTGAGTTTACCAGTGCGGCAGCGAAGGATTTTGATGCGGCCTTTGCCAAACTAAAACTGTAATTAAACAGCCCTTAATAATCCCATGCCCGGCCCTCAGCAGCATGGGATTTTTTTACTGCTATCTTACCAAGCAGCTTTAAGCACGAATCTGCCCCGTGCCATTCACCAGGTATTTTTCTGTGGTAAGAGACTCCAACCCCATTGGCCCATAGGCATGCAATTTAGTGGTCGCTATGCCTATTTCAGCGCCTAATCCCAGTTCGCAGCCATCGGAGAAACGCGAAGAGGCATTCACCATCACTACAGATGCATCCACGCTGCGCTGGAAACGTCTGGCATTAAGCTCATTATTGGTACAGATAACTTCGGTGTGATGACTGCCAAAACGTCGGATATGTGCAAATGCCCCATCCAGATCATCTACCAGACGTACCGCAATCTCCAGGTCAAGATACTCCTGCCCGAAATCCTGCTCAGCCAGTATATACGGGTGTTCAAAAAAGGGCGCGGCATCTTTACCGGCATTCACTTTAACCTGTTCATTTTCGAGGGCAAGTGCAGCCAGAGGCAGAAAATCCTCAGCAATATCTTTATGCACCAGTAAACATTCAATTGCGTTACACACACCTGTGCGATGAGTCTTACCATTAATCAGCAGATTCAATGCTGTTTCAAGGTCGGCGTCTTTGTCGATATAAAGATGGCATACACCTTTAAAGTGCTGGATCACAGGAATTTTACTGTTATCCGTTACAAAGTTGATTAAACCTTCGCCACCACGAGGGATAATATCGTCTATATACTCACGCTGCTGCATCAGCTCCATCATTAATTCGCGATCAGGATCAGGTAATATTGTGATAAGCTCAGCTGGCAAATTGTGTTTTAGCAGCACCTCCTGCAGCACAGCGGCGATTACTTTACTGGTGCCTAAGGCTTCTTTACCACCGCGCAGTATCACGGCATTTCCTGATTTGAAACACAAAGCGCCGGCATCTGCGGTGACATTCGGGCGCGCCTCAAAAATCATGCACACCACACCGAGGGGAATACGCATTTTACTGATTTTCAAACCGTTAGGACGTTCACCGATGATACGCTCCACCCCAACCGGATCTGCTAATGAAGCGATGGTTTCAATACCTTGCGCCATACTTTCAATACGTTGATTGTCCAAGGTTAATCTATCAAGCATAGCGGCCCCCAGCTGATTTACCCGGGCATGGTCGAGGTCCAGTTCGTTAGCCGCCAGTATATTCTCGGTCTGGGCACGAAGGGCATCAGCCATCTCCTGAAGAACCTTGTTTTTAGTCCTCTCATCGAGTACGGCCAGGATTTGTGCAGCTTGTGCTGCCTTGCTTGATAATTCGGTAATTATGCTCATTATTTCTCCAATACGGCGATGTTTTTATCTGAAATGACCGGTCCGGTTTTGCTTTGAAATTCATCGGCAAACTTGCCGGCGCTCTGTTCGGCAATAAAACTTAATAAACAGCTGCTGTAATTAGATTTTGCCTTAGCCAAACGGGTTCCATCACCTTTACGTACTAAGATGGTATCACCTGCAGAAAAATCGCCGTTTACTGCAACGATTTCATCGCTGGTAAATTGTGCACTTTCCAGCGCTAAAGAGGTGTCAAAGTCATTCTCGACCACCAGCTCGCCCTGCTCTTTCGAAGTATGTGTCATCCAGTGCAGATGCTCTTTCATTGGGGTTGCATAAGGGATGAAGTGAGTTCCCGGATTTTTACCCTCTAGCAAGTCATTAAAAGATGATGCTTTGAAGCCGTTAACGATAAAGGTATTTATGCCGTTGGAGGTGGCCTTTTCTGCCGCTTCAATCTTGGTTTTCATGCCGCCTGTACCGACAGCGCTGGTTGCGCCGCCACCCATTGCATAAATTTTACTGTCAATACTGGTCACTCGGGGTAAAAGCACCGCATCCTCATGTTCATTAGGATTTTTGTCATATAATCCGTCTACATCTGAGCAGATGATCAATGCATCGGCATCCGCTGCAGCGGCAACCATAGCCGACAAATTATCGTTATCCCCGACCTTTAAACTATCCGTAGTCACAGTGTCATTCTCGTTAATGATAGGTAACAGACCGTTTTCTAATAAGGTAAAGATAGTTTCTTTAATGCTGACATAACGTTCACGGTCCCTTAGATCTCCATGGGTCAGCAAAATTTGCGCGGTAGAAAAATCAAATAATTTGTCCCAGGTAGCCATCATCTCGGTCTGCCCTGCCGCAGCCATCGCTTTTTTAATCGCAATGCTCTTATCCAGCGAATCAGGGAAGAGATTTGCTCCGGCGGCGACGGATCCTGAGGATACCAGAACGACTTGCACGCCATTAGCCCGACAGCGCACGATAAATTGCGCAATACTTAACAAATAATGGCTGCTGCAGCCGTTCTGGTGAGGAGCTATAAGTGCGCTGCCAACTTTGATGACCACGCGTTTCCAATTATGTTTATTCATATTTAATACCTATGATTTAATGCTGTTCACTCAAAACGTCACTGTTTTTTCAAACATTTGAGTTGTAAAATGGTTGGCTTCCCGGCCATAAAAGGCGAGCCAAAGGGCTAGACTAGTGACCGAACACCAAAATGAAAATGTGCTTATGTTCAGCATGACGGTAAAACAGCCCGCTGAGGAAATAAAACTCATAATGTTAAACTAGTGGCAGATAGGGTGTATAAAGCGGTTAACTGCAGTGTTAGCGTTGCTGCCAACTGAAATGAGTAAGGAAACTGAGGCGATGAACCAGAAGCTGAGAAATTGAAGCGTATTTTTAACCATTGTCTTGGCTGGTTTTACATATCTGTTACCGATCGCTATAAGCGTTTTCATTATCTCTCCGTAATTGAGTTTAAATATTTATCACCAACAACTTCAATACAATTAATTAGTGAACTAACGTTATTATGCTCAATTTACGTGCAAAAATCAAATTTGAGCAACTATATTTTACTTGATACAAAACTCTGTTCAAATTTCAGGCAAAGATTGTTTTACTTCAAAACCCAGCACGACAAGCTGTTTGC
>DATCZZ010000238.1:0-9463 GCA_036525635.1 Psychromonas sp.
CGTAACTCTTATCCCCCGAAAAAACATCCCGGTAATTTTAGCTAACTGTTTGTTTTTATTTTTTATCTTTACCCTTTCAATACAAAATAGTTTTGCCTCTGATGATCTTGAAAAAATTCAGCAACAAATAGAAGCGGGTAAAAATAACCAAAGCAAACAGACTCAAAAAAGTAAATTATTAGAAGAGCTTGTTGCCACTTCTGAACAAGAGGCTGCAATCGCAACACTGCAAGTACAACAGACAAAACAAGCGATCCAACAAGAAGACAGTCGTCTCAAAGAATTAATCAAACAAACAACTACTCTTGAAGAAGATAAAATAAAGCAACAAAAAATACTTGAGCAGCAATTAATAAGCGCCTACATGGCAGGACAAAACGATTTAATTAAATTAGTATTAAATCAAGAAGATATCAGCAAAGTAGTCCGTGCCAAAAGTTATTATCATTACCTCAATGAAGCGCGTTTAGAAAGCATTAGCGCGCTTTATGAAACACAACAGCAGTTAGAAACAAACAAATCTGAACAAGCTCAAGCCTTGCTCGCTTTGGAAGGGCTGTACGCTCAACAAAAAGCAACTGAACAAGAACTGATCAAACAGGGTGAGCAACGTGCCAAGGCCCTTCGGGAGTTAAAGCAAGATTTAAATTATCAGAATGCACTCCTTGCACAACTTAGTGATGAAGAAAAGCGCTTAGCAGCAAAACTAAAAAAGGAAAAAGAAGCAAGACAGGAACATGAATTAGCTGCGGCAAAAGCAAAAGCGCGTGAAAAGATAGAGGTAAAGTCAGAAGAGAAAACCTATTCCAGTATTGCAAAACAGCGAGGCCAATTAAACTGGCCTATAAAAGGCGAAGTGTTATCCACTTTTGGCAGTCCGCGCAGTAGCCAGGTAAAATGGAAAGGTATCACTATCGGTGCTAATGAAGGTGAAAAAGTACGTGCGGTGGCAAGCGGGCGGGTTTTATTTGCCGGATATTTCAAAGGTTACGGTATGGTAATTGCCTTAGATCATAGTGACGATTACATCAGTCTGTATGGTTACAATCAGACCCTATTGCAAAAAACAGGTGATATTATTTTACAAGGGGACGCAATCGCCCTTGCAGGACACAGTGGCGGTCAAGATAAAAACAGCCTCTATTTTGAACTGAGTCACAAAGGCACAGCGCAAAATCCACTGTTATGGCTGAAAAAGAAATAAGCTGGCCGATAGCCAAATGCTGCGCCATCACAGGCAGCAAAAAACATGGTTAGTCCTCCCCTAGCTAACATTTAAGCTTGCTAACCGATACGCATAGCAACGCCAAACCAGCATATTTTTTAAACAATAAAATTCCTCAGGCAATGGAAAAATAATTACACTGGCTGTAGATTAAGCCATAATAAGCAATCTCAAAGCTGCGATTAAAATACAATAAAAAGAGTCTTTACTATGCGCTTATCCGTCTTTTTACCCGAACAATCAACACAATTATTAATTGATCTGCAAAAGCTCTACCAGGATTACTTCACTCCAGAGCAACTTACCAACGAATCACTACAAGCATTAATTGAAGATCAACAAGCTCAACTGTTTGTCACCTTATTTAACGCCCGTCATCTCGGCGCGGTAAGGGTCAGCACGATAGAGCGGGAAGCGACATTAAGCTTATTGTGTGTTCGTGAGGTAACCCGTCGCCGAGGTGTTGCTAAAAACCTGCTTAACCAAGTGGAAAAACTGCTCAAAGATGAAGGTACTGAAGTGGTTAAAATGTATTTAGATGAATTTCCTGAAAAAGAAAAACAGGGTGTAACGCTGTTTATGCAGGCATGCGGTTATTCATTTAGAAATGGTATTTTCAGTAAAAGGTTATAAAACGTTACCTTTTAATTTGCTTAAAGAATCACATTATTCTTTAAGCATCCCTATATTATTGGGTTTTTCCCCTGTATTCTTGCGCCGTTATCTATCCAATCTGCTTAAAGACGCAGGAATCACACTAATTAAGCGATCAGCCTTGTTTGTCTTGATTTTCCTGCACAATGTTAGATCTCATTCTTAATCTCATTATTATAACCATCCGACAGAGGACAAGATCATGCCTTGGATACAATTAAAGTTAAACGCGACTGCACAAAATGCGGAAGATATCGGTGATCTGTTAATGGAAAGTGGCGCATTATCCACCACTTTTACCGACGCACAAGATGTACCTATTTTTGAGCCGGCACCAGGAGAAACTCGCCTTTGGGGAGATACGGATATAACCGGTCTCTATGAAGCAGAAATGGATATGTCACCTGTCCTTGAGCAATTACGTAACAGTCCGCTTTTAAGTAATGATTTTTCCTACAAAATTGAACAGCTCGAAGATAAAGACTGGGAACGGGAGTGGATGGATAAATTCCACCCGATGAAGTTTGGTGAACGTTTATGGATTTGCCCAAGCTGGAAACCTGTTCCCGATGAAAATGCGGTTAATGTCATGCTTGACCCTGGTCTGGCATTCGGCACTGGTACCCATCCAACCACAGCATTATGTTTGGCGTGGTTAGATAGTCAGGATCTACAGGATAAAGTCGTAATCGATTTTGGTTGTGGATCCGGTATTTTAGCGATTGCAGCACTAAAATTAGGCGCTCAACGCGTGATCGGTATTGATATCGATCCGCAGGCGATTACAGCCAGTCGCGACAATGCCCAGCGTAACAATGTTTCTGATCAACTGGAACTGTATTTACCCGCAGATTTACCTGAAGGCATTATAGCCGATGTATTAGTGGCTAATATTCTTGCCGGCCCGCTGCGTGAACTATCAACAAGCATTGCAGCCTTAATCAAAAAAAATGGCTCGCTGGCTTTATCGGGTATTTTAGAACAGCAAGCGGATGAGTTGCTTGAAGTTTACGGGCAATGGTTCAAGATGGATAAAGCGACGGTAAAAGAGGAGTGGGCAAGACTAAGCGGCATCAAAAAATAACAGCCTGTCCCATAAAATGCTGACAATTGACCTATCAGCAGACACATCTAAATAAAAAGGTTAGCGATGATTCATCCGTTGCAAAAACATAACTGAAGAAGAGTCGCAAGCCTTTATCCCAAAAAATGCATAAATAATGATCAAAGACAAGCCTTTTAAAGTTAAAAATAGAGATCGAATTGATAAAACTTAAAATCGTTTAGTTTGCAAGCAAAATAATTGCAAAATGCTTAATTAATAGCCTTTATTCTCTTTGAAAAAATGCGTACACTACGCGGCCTTAACCAAGAGAGATTGCTTATTTTATGCGCATTGGGCAGTATCAACTAGACAACAAAATTATTTTAGCACCCATGGCGGGGGTAACAGATCGTCCCTTCCGTGAACTTTGCCGAAAGCAAGGTGCAGGACTTGCGGTGTCAGAGATGCTGTCGTCAAACCCACGAGTATGGAATAGTAAAAAATCAAAGTTAAGGATGGACTACCATGACGAATCTGGCATTAGATCAGTGCAAATTGCCGGCTCAGAACCTTTAGCAATGGCCGCGGCGGCACAGTTAAGTGTGCAACAAGGCGCCCAGATTGTTGATATTAATATGGGTTGTCCAGCCAAAAAAGTGAATAGGAAAAAAGCTGGCTCAGCATTATTACCCCACCCTGAACTTGTGCAAGCAATTTTAGAAAGTGTGGTTGATGCTGTTGACGTGCCCGTTACGTTAAAGATTCGCACAGGCTGGGATCCGGAAAGTAGAAACGGTCTTGAAATTGCAAAATTAGCAGAACAGTCAGGTATCCAGGCACTTGCTGTGCACGGTCGTACAAGGCAATGTTTTTATAATGGACTTGCTGAATACGATACAATAAAAAAAATTAAAGAAAATGTGACCATTCCTGTCATTGCCAATGGCGATATCAGATCAGTGGAAAAAGCCAAATATGTGCTTGATTACACTGGCGCGGACGCCATTATGATTGGACGAGGAGCACAAGGTGCACCTTGGATATTCAATCAAATTAATTATTATCTGACAACCGGAGAGCAACTTGCTCCTCTAGGAAAATTGGAAATTGCACATATTCTTCTTAATCATGTACAAGCTTTACATGGTTTTTATGGGGAAGTGATGGGACCAAGGATTGCTAGAAAACATGTTGGATGGTATTTAAAAGAGCAAGATCAGTTAGGCCACTTTAAGCAACAATTTAATGCAATTGATTGCCCCTGTGAGCAATTAAAAACATTAGAAACTTATTTGAATAATTAAAGAGTTAATAGCCATGTTTGAACAAAAGATTTCTTCAGAAGCACTTACAACAACAACTAGTATTCCTGCTACAGGGCAAATAACTCAACGACCACTGCGCGATTCAGTACGCCAAGCCGTGTCGGGTTATGTAGCACAACTCAATGGTCAAGATCCAACTGAATTATATGAACTTGTTTTATCAGAAGTTGAAGCACCGTTATTAGATATTATTATGCAATATACCCGTGGTAACCAAACTCGCGCAGCAACTATGCTGGGCATTAACCGCGGCACATTACGCAAAAAATTAAAAAAATATGGCATGGGCTGATCCCTGCGGCATATTTCACTGAAAAAGCGACTTTTTAGTCGCTTTTTTTATGCCTTGGAAACAACGCAGTTACCATCCATTTTAACCAGCAAGATTGATTAGATATGTATCTCGATTGCGATCATATTAGCGCATTTAATTATTGCTATTAATGGTATTATTCCCCATAAAGATAAGCTCCACCACCAACCTATTACAGTGCAAGGAAATCTATGCTCCTATTACCCATTAACGAACAGTTAAAGAATTTGCAGTCCTGGCAACAAAGTGTCTTCTGCATAGCACTTGCCCAGCATAGTGCTTTACACTTTCATCTTTTTTCTGAAGCAATTGAAAGTGAGCATGGCCAGACCATCGATAATCTTAATCAATTATTTTGGGAGAAGATGACCCAGAAAGGCGCAAAAATAAATTTAACCATACAACAAGATCGTTTTGAGGAGATCATTCCTGATGCACGGGAATTTGATTTTTACGGCGTTTACCCGGCTTTGGACCACTGCGTTATTTTGAGTTGTGCTTTTAATAGTTTTTTAACTGACTCAAAGGATGAAGCCCTCAACGCCAGCCAAACTTCATTTGCAACGATCGCCAGCTTTATTGAATTACAAAATGATGCTGAAGTGGATGAAAGCACCCTGCTTGAGCAGCCTCTAATCCAATCAGAGTTAAGTTTTCAACAAATACTGCTGGAAAAATTAGACAATCAACGCAGTCCGGAGCTAATAAAATCTATTCGACAATTTGTGATTGACTTCGGCATGACCAATTTAGGCATCGCCAGTAATGAGTAAATTCATCTTATATTTGTGATTTTTAACACATTAAAGAAAATAAATAGATATTTATCCAGCTTTTGCAAGTAATAGCCTTTACATGGGCTGGCGACTTGCAATACATTGATAACGTGCTCAAACCTCTTGGAAATACAAATTTCAATTAGCCGATAAGTTACTAAATTCAATGCATAAAGTTAGCATAAAACCACTTTATTCAGAACCAGCAGTAATGGCTTTAATTGATATTTCCAAGTGGCTTGGGTATCGCCATTAAAACTAATTCTAACTACCTATAAAATGGAAATACTAAGATGAACAAAACTCAACTTATTGCTGATATTGCTGATAAAGCGGAACTGACTAAAGTTCAAGCTAAAGCAGCTTTAGAACAAATTATTGCCAGCGTAACAGACAGTTTAAAGGATGGGGAGCCGGTGCAACTAATCGGGTTTGGTACTTTTAAAGTAAATCACCGTGCCGCGCGTACAGGGCGTAACCCGCAAACTGGTGCAGATATTCAAATCAAGGCTGCCAACGTGCCTGCTTTTGTTCCCGGTAAATCACTTAAAGAAGCTGTTAACAAATAAAACCTCTTAACAGACAATAAAAAAGCACCCGAGGGTGCTTTTTTTGTTAATAAATTAAAATTTATTTATTTTGCTCTCGGGCAATGGCACGATAAGCAATATCATTACGGTAGAACATACCGTCCCAACTGATTTGTTTCGCTAGCTGATAAGCTTTCTGTTGCGCTTCTGTTACCGTATTGCCTAAAGCAGTCGCGCAGAGAACGCGTCCGCCATTAGTGACAACTTTACCGTCAACTTCTTTTGTTCCGCCATGAAATACCTTCAGTCCTTCAGTTTCCTCTGCGGGTAAACCGGAAATCACTGCACCTTTCTGATAATCACCAGGGTAACCACCAGCAGCCAAAACAACTCCTATTGCTGCACGCGGATCAAATTCAGCGTGCATATCGGCCAGTTCCCCATTTACACCGGCAAGGCATAAAGTGACAAGATCAGACTTCATACGCAGCATAATCGGCTGTGTTTCAGGATCGCCAAAACGGCAGTTGTATTCAATGACTTTAGGGGTACCATCGGCCATGATCATAAGTCCGGCGTAAAGAAAACCTGTGTAAGTATTACCTTCAGCCGCCATCCCTTTAACCGTCGGGTTGATAACCAAGTCCATCACGCGCTGATGCATTTCAGGCGTAACCACGGGTGCAGGAGAATATGCCCCCATGCCACCTGTATTTGGCCCGGTATCGCCATCGCCTACACGTTTATGATCTTGACTGGTTGCCATAGGTACAACATTTTTACCATCAACCATAACAATAAATGATGCTTCTTCACCATCTAAGAACTCCTCAATCACAACACGGTGTCCCGCTTCGCCAAATGCGTTACCGGCAAGCATGTCATGAATAGCATCTTCGGCTTCTTGAAGGGTCATCGCAACAATCACACCTTTACCGGCGGCAAGACCATCAGCTTTGATCACGATTGGCGCACCTTTTTCACGAACGTAAGCCAATGCAGGCTCAATTTCAGTGAAGTTTTGGTACCAGGCGGTAGGGATATTATGGCGCGCTAAAAAGTCTTTAGTAAAAGCTTTTGAGCCTTCCAGCTGTGCAGCGCCCTTAGTCGGACCGAAGCAGGCAAGACCCGCTTCCTGGAAAGCATCAACAACACCGATAACCAATGGCGCTTCAGGGCCGACAATGGTTAACTCAATACTGTTTTCTTGCGCAAATTTAACTAATCCATCGATATCTTCAACATCAATGGCAACGTTAGTGACCTTAGGCTCAAGGGCGCTGCCGGCATTACCCGGTGCAACAAAGATATTTTTAACTTGTTTATTTTGAGCAACTTTCCATGCGAGTGCATGTTCACGGCCACCACTACCAATAATTAAAACATTCATAACTTAACCTTATTAATTCAATAATCGATTAATTGGTTTATCTCAACGTCTGTTGATTCGACATCAAGGAAAAAGCGCGCAGCTTATGACTATAAGTGAGCACTTTTGACGCAGAGATCGAATCTACAGACTAAGAGATGAGCCGATTAATGGCGAAAGTGACGCATTCCGGTAAAGACCATTGCCATACCATGTTCATCAGCAGCTGCGATAACTTCATCATCACGCATGGACCCACCAGGTTGGATCACGCAGCTGATACCGGCTTCCGCTGCCGCATCAATGCCGTCGCGGAAGGGGAAAAACGCATCAGAGGCCATAACAGATCCTTCCACAACAAGGTTTTCATCAGCCGCTTTAATACCGGCAATTTTAGCACTGTAAACACGGCTCATTTGCCCCGCACCCACACCGACTGTTGCACTGTTTTTAACATAAACAATGGCATTTGATTTTACAAATTTAGCCACTTTCCAGCTGAATAACAGATCTTTTAATTGTGCCTCTGTCGGTTGGCGTTTAGTCACCACTTTCAGATCCCCCAAGGTCACCATGCCCTGATCACGGTCTTGCACCAATAAACCGCCATTAACACGCTTGAGATCAAACTCAGTGGTTTTTTTAGCCCACTCACCACATTCTAATAAACGCAGGTTTTTCTTTGCTGCCACGATTTGTGCTGCTTCAGGGCTTACCTTAGGAGCGATGATCACTTCCACAAATTGACGTGAAACGATAGCTTCTGCCGTATCAGCATCCAATTCACGGTTGAAAGCAATAATGCCGCCAAATGCAGATGTCGGATCGGTTTTGTAAGCACCTTCATAAGCATCAAGAATATTATCAGCAACTGCAACGCCACAAGGGTTAGCGTGTTTAACAATGACACAAGCTGGTTCTGAGAACTCTTTAACACACTCAAGTGCCGCATCGGTATCGGCAATGTTGTTGTAGGAAAGCGCTTTACCCTGTAACTGAGTAGCCGTTGCGACAGAAGCTTCCTGGATATTATTTTCAACATAAAAGGCAGCAGCTTGATGACTGTTTTCACCGTAACGCATATCTTGTTTTTTCTGGAACTGCATATTGAAAGTACGGGGGAATTTAGATTCAGCATCACCTTCTCTGTTTTCGCCATAGCTTGGTACCATAGTACCGAAGTAATTGGCTATCATACCGTCATATTGCGCGGTATGCTCATAGGCAGCAATGGCAAGATCAAAACGTGTTTTATAAACCAAGCTACCGTTATTTTCTTGCATCTCTTTAAGTATACGAGAGTAATCAGCGCTGTTAACAACGATAGCAACATCTTTATGATTTTTAGCAGCCGCACGCACCATGGTCGGACCACCGATATCGATATTTTCAATTGCATCTTCTAAAGAACAATCGGGACGGGCAACAGTTTCAGCAAACGGATAAAGGTTTACCACCACCATATCAATAGGCGCAATATCATTTGCAGACATAATTGCTTCATCTACACCGCGACGAGCAAGAATTCCACCATGAATTTTCGGGTGTAACGTTTTAACACGTCCATCCATCATTTCAGGAAAGCCAGTATAGTCAGATACTTCTGTTACTTTGATGCCATTCTCAGCAAGTAATTTACAGGTACCACCAGTAGAAAGGATTTCAACACCCTGTTCAGATAACTCTTTTGCAAATTCCACAATTCCAGCTTTATCTGAAACACTCAGTAGCGCACGTTTAATCGGTCGGCTATTTTCCATCGTCTTACACATTCCTCGGTTAATTAATCAATAAGCAAAAACCAATAATTGGCTTTTTCAATTTAAAAAGGATTAAGGCCGGCATTCTACCCGAAAACGATGGCAATTTGAGCTGTTTTATTAAATAAAATGATAAAAATATCTCTTTTTCAGCGGTTTTGAAAAGCGATATTTTTTTACTGCGGTGAATATCGGTATAAAAAACTATCTATGCCGCGGCAAACAACATTGGAAATTAATTTAAAATTTAAAGATTCCATCAGAGTGATTGACTGTTGATTTTTTTTGGCAATCACAGCTTGCACCTGCGACAGGTGATGGATAACCAGGAGATTGCTGATAAGTTGGGTAAATAAGGTATTAAGATGGGTGCTTTCAAAGTATTCCGGCAGGGTGCGATAGACAAAACTCAGACCGATATCATCTTCAACACTACACTCTTGAAGACCGACCAGGCCAATCACTT
>DATCZZ010000239.1:0-6337 GCA_036525635.1 Psychromonas sp.
GCCACTGTTTATTTTATTGGATGCAAGTTGGGCGCAGGCGAAAAAGATGTTCCGTAAAAGCCCTTATCTGGATAACTTGCCGGTATTATCATTTTCCCCGGAAACGCTGTCACGCTATCTGCTGCGTAAAGCGGTCAAAGATAATCAACTTGCAACCGCTGAAGTGGCCGGGCGAGTGTTAGAATTTATCGGCGAAACAGAGAACGCCGAGTTAATGGATCTGCTCTTTGAGACATTCAAAGAAAATTATATGCTCGGAAAAAAGCGCAAGCAGTTACCCGAACAGGCGATGCAATTCCGATTAGCCGATAAGCTCAAGAAATTACCCTGAGTGTGCAGGTAAATGCAGTCAGTTTTTGCTGCTCTTAACTATCTTGATATAAGCTCACATTTATCTGCTTTACTGGTTTGCTGCTATTTTTTCTTTTACAAACTGACAAACAAACTCAGTCATTAATGCCAGATCATTAAGAGCTAGCAAAGGCAGATCACAATCCTGCACTTTGCCATCGCAGGCAACGGCAATAATCGAAGGATCCTTTTTAAACAAAAAAGGTTTATTAAGTTCACAACGGTGTAGTTCAATTTTATCAAAAAGCTGATCTCGAAAACCTTCCACCAGCACCAAATCCAAATTATCCGTTTGTAATAAGGCTAATTGCTCATGCAGCTCACTCTCTTTTTTCTGCCCATATTCAACAAACAAAATAGAGCGCGCCGTACCTGCCAGCACCACCTGCGATGCCCCAGCTTTACGCAACCGGTAACTGTCTTTGCCGGGTTTATCCAGTTCAATATCATGATGGCTGTGTTTGACCAACGCCACCTTCAGTCCCTGCTTCACCAACAGGGGAATTAATTGTTCCAATAGTGTCGTTTTGCCGGTACCGCTAAAAGCGGCAAAGCCTAATAAAGGAATTGGAAACTCAGAGAGTTTTGTCATATATGATCCTTATCGCCAAACTACTTCAAAGTGTATATTGAAGTACTTTAGGTAGTAAGTAGATATAAAAGATAATTTATTCACTGCAGAAAGCTAATTGAATATACTCAAGTTTTACAAACAGCTCTTTGATAATAATGGAACAACTATGATATCGCTGTATCTTAATGAATTTTTAATGCTCAGCTTAATTCACTTTCTTGCGGTTATTTCACCTGGACCCGATTTTGCAGTTATTGTACGACAGAGCATCAGCTTTGGCCGTAAAACAGCAATGATCACCAGTTTAGGTATTGCTGCGGGTATTTCAATGCACGTTCTGTACACCCTCCTGGGCATCGGCTTTATTATCACCCAATCCGAAACAACATTTATCATCGCTAAAATGACGGGAGCTTTATACCTAGCTTATATCGGTTTTAAGATGCTTTTCAGTAAGCCGCAAAAAAATGGCGAGGCACAAGTGAGCCTTGCTGCCGTGGCAAATCATCATAAGCGCGCTTTTATGCTTGGTTTTATGACCAATTTATTAAATCCTAAAGCGACTATGTTCTTTCTGGCAATTTTTACTACTGTTGTCAGCATCAACACACCACTGGCAGTGCAGAGTATTTATGGTATCTGGATATCGCTCACCACCGCACTATGGTTCTTACTGGTCTCTTTATTTTTTTCCCAGCACAGGGTACGCGCCAAATTTGTCAGCCACGGTTATATTTTTGAACGCGTGATGGGAGCGCTATTACTGTTATTCGCCGCAAGATTAGCTTTGCTGCTGTTTTAGCAGGCTCTTCACAGAACAACGAGAACAGGTCGCCGGGTGCACTGTGTTTGAGAACAGCGCACCAACTTGATCCATATCACGTTTTGATCGTTTGTTTTTTAATCCTTTAAAAATTTCGGATTATCTCACAGAAAAAAATTATTCCTTTATTTTACAACACATTACAATAAATTTTGTTATTATACCGCTCACCTGCGCTTAGTTGGCGCAGCTTTTGCTTACTAGAATAGCGGACAGGTCGTAAATTATAAAAACAAACAGCGGCCATTTTGTACCGTCAGTACAGCAATAACATACTGTTATCAAAGGATTTTGTATAACAGAGTTTGATTATAAAAAAACAAGGAAAATAACAATGACAATTAAAAAAGCCATTCTACCTGCAATGATTTCTGCACTTTTAGCAACTTCAGCACAAGCTGCTAATGTCTATGATGTTGATGGAGTTTCTGCTGATGTATACGGACGTATGCAATTTGATATTAGTGATGATGGAACTGATACAGACGGCACAGGCTCAGCACGTATGGGCTTTAAAGGCAAATCAGTCATTAATGATGACCTTTCTGCTATCGCTAAAGGCGAATGGCAAATTGCAGCTGAAAATTCTGGTAAGGACGACAAACAATTTGCAGCGCGTCACCTGTATGCAGGTTTTGCATCAGCGGATTACGGTACGCTAATCTTCGGTCAAACGGATACCGCATTCTACCAGGCGGTTGCAGCAACGGATATCTATAACACATACGGTTACGGCGCCTTCGGTAATGTTGAAGATGGCCGCCAGGAAGGGCAGATTATCTATACAGGTGAATTTGCCGGTGTTTATGTTGGCGCTTCTTACCAGTTCCAAGATGATCAATTTGCAAACCCGAATGAAGATGACGATGATTCTACAGATGATGCGACTACAACACTTGACAATAGCTATGCATTAACGCTTGGTTACAGCATCGCCGATGTTGCCGTTTACGCAGGTTACCATGTAGAGCAGTTTGCTGATCTAGAAAACAAAGAGAACTATGCTGTCTCAGCTTCTTACGTGCTAGGTGATTTATACCTTGCTGCTGTTTTTGCAGGATCTCAGCAGGATGATGTTGCTGACTACCAGGGTTATGATCTGTTTGCCAGTTACAACTTTGATGCAACTAAAGTTTTCGGCGGTTATACCTTCCAGGAAAATACTGAAACAGACGAAGATACTTTTGAGGCCGTTACCCTGGGTGCTGAATATGCGTTCAATGAACAGCTAAAAACTTGGATTGAATACCAGGCTGATATGATCAGTGGTAATGATGATGCTGTAACGGTTGCATTACAATACAACTTCTAAGTTGCCGGGAACAGTTTAAGTGCAATTGCCGCAGCGGTTGCCTTAAACAGGAGCAATAGACAAAAATCCGATGACTCAGGCCATCGGATTTTTTTGCTTTTATTTGCCAGATTACCCGAACCTCTCAGGATCCAGGCTTAACTTATCTGCGCCTATGGCACACCAACACCTTTAGATGCGACCCAGACACGATACCATTGCTCATTATTCATTTTCAGTGCTAAGGCATCGACCGCATCCTTCACCCGGCTAATATTACCAGTGCCCAATAGCGCGACCGGATTTGACGGATGTTTCAATACCCAGGCATAAATCACCTGGTCAATTGAGTGCGCGCCTAACTCCTCACCCAGTTCAGATAAAGTGGCACGCAGGCGCACCGCCTGCTCTGTAGCCGCACTAAAAATTGTACCGCCCGCCAAACACGACCATGCCATTGGACGCACTCTATACTGCTGCAGCTGATCCAATGTCCCATCGCTGACCACATCAAAGTTTATCGGGTTAAGTTCAACTTGATTGGTCACCAGCGGCGCATCTAAACGCGATTGCAACAGATCAAATTGAGAAGTGGTAAAGTTAGAAACACCGAAGTGTTTTACTTTACCGCTCTGTTTTAACTGCGCAAACGCCTCAGCCACCTGATCCGCATCCATCAAAAAATCAGGGCGATGTACTAATAGGACGTCTAACTGCTCTATGCCTAAACGTCGTAAAGAGTTTTCGGTCGAAGTTAAAATAGCCTGTTTACTGCTGTCATAATGAGAAACACGCTTTTCGGTCTTACTTGTTGCAATGCCGTTAATACCAAATTTTGAAACAATTTCGATTTGCTGGCGAATTGCAGGATCAAGTTTTAAGGCCTGACCAAATAAGGTTTCGCAGTGTCCTGCATCGTATATAGCCGCATGATCAACCGTGCTGATCCCCATTTCGATATGCTGCTTAATAAAGGTTAAGCGCGCCTGCGTATCCATATCCCAGGCTCCAAGGCGCCAGTAGCCCTGGACAAGTTGAGAAAACTCCGGCCCTTCCGGTGCCATTAAAACTCTTTTTACTGTACTCATCGATACACTCCTCAGAAAATTGATTTTGATTCTAGCACTTTCTATTTATGTTGGAGTTTATTGACAATAATAATTTGTAACAAAGTATAATATTGGGTTGTAGATACAAAAAAAGGGCTTTCGCCCTTTAATATCTGTCTGATCAGTGGTTAGAATGCGTAGCGCACGCCCAAGGCGGCACTTGCGCCAAATTTAAAATCATCGTGTTTGTCCCGGTATGAAAGCTCGGGAGATACTTGCCCGAAGAGATCCCATTTCGCTGCAAAGGGGAAGGTCAAACCAAGCGGTACCCGCACACCAAACTCCTCTCCATCCCAATCGATAAAGGCACCGCCACCGACATAGTAATTAAATGGAATATCCTTTTCAAATGAACCCTGCTCAAATATATAATCGCCACTGATACCATCGTTACCAATAAATGCGTTGATATTATCAAACTGGCCTGCAACACCAAATCCCTGGTCAAAACCAAAACCAATTTTAGCTGCGTTTGCTGCGCTAGCAGCCGTTAACAAACTGGCCGTACAGATTAAGCTAATGATTAATTTTTTCATTATTATTCCTCGTTAAAAATATTCAGTTTTTATAATATGTTAGCAATGAATATGTGCTCTAGGTGGGACCTGGTACCTTCATTTGGGCTTCCTGCTGGATACTGCCCTCCCCTATACCACCATCACTGTAACAATATTAGCACCTTTTTTGAACTGGGAGCAGCTGAAAAGATAACAATAGAAGCGGCAAGCAGCAACCACTGTTAATGAATTGTTAAACAGCTGGTTGCAGGGTTAACAAATCTTCGTATAATGGCGCTTCTATTGCTATTAACCCAGGCGCTGGATTTACGTTTCAGTTAGCTGCAAGGAAAAAACATGTCAAATACAGTCGTCTGCGCATTATATCGCTTTGTTGCGTTAGATAATTATCAAGAAATCCAAGCACCGTTACTCGCTGTAATGCAGGCTAATAATATCAAAGGTACTTTATTATTAGCCGCTGAAGGCATTAATGGTACTGTTGCCGGAAGCAGAGAGAGCATCAATACGCTAATCAGTTGGTTAAAGTCTGATTCGCGTTTGAGTAACCTCACCACTAAAGAGTCTTTTGATCAGGAAAACCCCTTCTATCGCACTAAGGTTAAACTCAAAAAAGAGATTGTCACCATGGGCGTTGCAGGCATTGATCCGCAAAAAACAGTAGGCAGTTACGTTAAGGCGAAAGACTGGAATGCCTTAATCAGTGATCCGGATGTGCTGTTAGTGGATACGCGTAACGATTACGAAATCAGTATCGGTACCTTTAAAAACGCTGTTGATCCTAACACGACCAACTTCAGAGAGTTCCCGCAATACGTTAAAGAGAACTTAGACCCTGCAATCAACAAAAAGGTAGCGATGTTTTGTACCGGCGGCATCCGCTGCGAAAAGTCTACTGCTTATTTAAAAGAGCTGGGTTTTGATGAGGTCTACCACCTTGAGGGCGGTGTCTTAAAATACCTTGAGGAAGTACCGCAGGAGGAGAGTATGTGGCAGGGTGAATGTTTCGTGTTTGATAATCGCGTTTCCGTCAACCACCAGCTGGAAAAGGTCAGTACGACCAATGTCACGGATGCCGCCTGCCGATCACGGAAGCCGATAAACAATCCCCTAAATATCAGGAGGGGATTTGTTGCCATCACTGCCATGATCAATTAACCGAGCAACAAAAACAGCGTTTTGCACAACGGGAAAAACAGGTGCGTTTGGCTAAACAGCGCGGCCAGGCCCATATCGGCAGTGAAGCGATTAACCTGATAGAAAACAACCGCGCTCAAAAACAGGCTGTTAAACAAGCGCAACGGCTAAAAACGGGTAAATAATCTATCCGCGCTTGCCATACTTGTCAGGGAATATTTTCAACGGGCAAACAGCCAGTCAATCCATATTTATGGTGCAGTTTGCCCGGCAGCTGGTAAAACAGAAGCGCAGCTCCGGGCCGAGGTGCGGGAGAATGACTTATCAAATCCAGCATTTAAAGATGATAAAGCCCCTCTCGCTCTAAGTTCTCTGTGGAATATAAAGAAAGCAGGTTACAGTACAGATAGGGGGACAGTGCCCAGCAACCATTCTTAGTTCTATTAGCTCTTACGAGAAACGTGTATTGCCGCAGCCTTATTGGCCTTCTCCACTGAATCTTCGAGTGAGCATCCATTTACCATGGAAGCACAG
>DATCZZ010000240.1:0-3682 GCA_036525635.1 Psychromonas sp.
CCACACCCTTTTTTTGGGCATATCATGCGATTTGCACTGGCCGTTTTTCGTTCAACCAGAATTGGCCAGTGACACTCTGGACAAAATTCATTGACAGGTTTGTCATTCACCGCATATTTGCAATTTGGATAGTTATCACAAGCATAAAAGGTTTTTCCAAATCGTGACTGGCGTTTAATCAAGTGGCCTTTTTTACAGGATGGGCAAGGTACCAGCTCTTTTTCTTCCAATGTTTCTTTTTTTTCAGAAAGTTGTGCGGTATGTAAACATTCCGGATAAGCACTACAGCTGATAAATAATCCATATTTACCCTGTGTTAAGACTAATTCTTTTCCGCAAAGAGGGCAGTGAGTGCCTGAAAGGACTTTTTTTATTTCACTTTTTTCATGCAGAGGGCGTAAAAATTGGCATTCAGGGTAGTTCGAGCAGCCGAGAAAAGAGCCCTGTTTACTATTGCGAATATGCAGTTCAGCACCGCACTCAGGGCAGAGTTCTTTGCTTTTTTCGTGGTGGGTTTGTAAACCTTGCTTGCTATTTGACATGTTAATGAATTAACCCATCTTCAAAATCAAGCAACATTGATTCGAGCTGTAAAAATGCATCATCACTGTTTGGATCGTTAAATAGTACCATCAATGTCAACCATTTAAGGTCATGAAGGCTTAATTCATCAATATCTAAAGCCATTGCGCAATCAATTACGACTTCACGTGTATGGGTATTTAATATATCAGCTTGATCTAAGTAGGAGATAAACCCCCGGCACTCTTTGCTTAACCTTTGCTGTTCAATCGCACTATACACGCGGTGCGAGGTTTTTTTAGCTGGCTGTGTTTTACTTTGTGGATTTTGTTCATGTAAAGTGGTGAGGTTATCAAGCCAGGCGAGGGCTTTTGAAATCTCGCCCCTCTGAAAACCTTCTTCCAATAATTCATCGGTGATCTCTTGCGCATCTATTTCAACGCTTTGATCAATTTGCATATAGCTTTCAAATAGATACATTATTATTTCAAACATAGTTAACCTTGTTTTTTGCTTATTAGTAATAAAATGATAAACACACCTAATCACCTAATTTGATATATCCTTGTGCTGTGACTGTTATTCTACCAGTTATCTCAAGTTCTATTAACTGGTTTTGTAAACTCGCGACATCTAAACCACTTCGATCTAATAATTGCTCAAGCGTTGTGAGATGAAAATCAATATGTTTTAGAAGAGGATGAGCAGATGAAAATGTTTTTTTTGCTGTATCGGCAATACTTGCCTGGCTTAAAGATAAGTGGCTAAATTCTTCACATACATCCTGCGTATTAATCACTAGTTTGGCCCCCTGTTGAATCAGTTGATGGCAACCACAAGCCTCTAGATTATCGATTGAACCCGGCAGGGCAAAAACTTCCCTGTTTTGTTCAAGTGCGTAGCGCGCAGTAATTAACGAACCACTACGTTTTGATGCTTCAATGACCAACACCCCCAAACTTAAACCTGAAATAATGCGATTACGTCTGGGAAAATTACTTGGCAATGCCGCTGCGTTTGGCCAAAATTCAGAAACCAATAATCCATTTTCTTTTATCTGCTGTGCAAGTTTAGTATGGCGTTTGGGGTAAATGTTATTCAGGCCTGTACCCAGTACGGCAATGGTATTACCTGATTTATCAATGGCTCCCTGATGTGCCAGGCCGTCAATACCAATGGCCAAGCCGCTGGTGATAGTAAAACCTGAAGCACTTAATTGTCCAGCAAACTGGTAAGCTTTTTCCTGTCCATATGGCGTACAGCTTCGGCTTCCTATTATAGCAATTTGCGGGCTTTTTAATAAACAGGTGTTACCTTGTAAATAGAGCAGCAAGGGTGGGTTACTTATTTCCTTTAATAACTCAGGGTAATCACTATGGTCGTAACAGATAATATGGTTGTCAGGGGAACTGTCTAACCAAGCCAGGTTATTCTCAATTAATACTAAGTTAGGTCTGAGGAGTGCGGCTATTTGTGCTTCTTTCAGACCATATGAGCTGAGCTGCTCTTGGGATAGTTGCAGTAGTTGTTCAATGGAATGAAGGCGAAGGAGTTTTAATATGGTGCGTTTTTGCAGTGCAGGGATGGCATCCAAAACCATCCAACAGCGGATATGTTGGTAACTATTGCCGTCATTATTTTGTTGTGCAAATAAGTCGATTTGAATAGTCACCTTCCCGGTCACTATTTAGCCCAATATGGCGTGTGCTAGATAGTGACATTGTATTAAAGGCTAAAACTCCAGGCCTTGTATTTTATAATTAGCACCCATTGCATCGACACTGCGCATTACCATCGCTAGACTGACTTTGTCATAGACTTTAAAGACTAAGAGTTCACCAATGCGCTCTGCAGGTATTTCTAAGTCGGGGCTGCCAATTTGGTCAAATCTTGGGGCATCTTTTTGATAGGCGACTCTTTTTTTATTAATTAAAACACCCGGGCCAGAGCGTAAGATAGAGAACATTGAACCTATCTGAATATTGTCTCGTTGGCCCTTGTTGATCACCACAATATCCCACTTACCAATTGCTCTGGAATTGTTAATGGCAGAGAGAATCTGACCTTCAGTTGATTTGGCAACTGGTTGTGGCAAAAAATATGCGGGCAGGGTTTCATATTCAGGAATGGGTAGGATTAGATCACCCTGCCGCGCTTCCCTAGAACTGCTTATAAAATCATGCGGAGTGAGTTGCTCGGTGCCATTGACATTTGGATTTTTAGAAACTTCTGAATGACCAATAAAGATAAGTTGTTTGCCGAGAAACTCATTACTGACCGGATCTACATAGTCTTTACCCTGGCGGTAAACACCATATAATTTATGTTTGTCATATTGACCTTCACCATAAAAAACGTCACCTTCAAAGAAGCGTGGTGTTGCAACTGCATCACCTAATAAGCGAGGAGCGCCCGCTAACAGTTCTGGATTAATAACATGGTCTTTTGACAAAAAAGCAGAAATAACCGACAACGGGATCGTTGGGATTGCCGCATGCTTTTCCTGCAGGCGAGGGGTCGGCGATAATTTATTTAATCTTTTACGGGTAAGTCGTGGCTGGCCATCAACCCAAATCAACTTTAATAGATCACCGGGATAAATAAGGTGAGGATTTTCAATTTGATTGTTTGCCTGCCATAAGCGTGGCCACAACCAGGGGGAATTTAAGAAGTGTGCCGAGATATCCCATAAAGTATCGCCTTTAACAACCGTATAGGTTTCGGGGTGATCTTCTTTTAGGGTGAGGGTATCTGCAATTGCAACAATAGAAACCACAATACCAATAAAGAAGGCTGTAATTAGCTTTAATTTCATAACTATCCTTGTCTGAGACTAATAACTCTTTTTTTTATATTCAGAAATGACTAGAATTAACACTCTTTACCATAAACTATAGGGCAAGATAATATCATGGCTTTACTCGAAGTATTATGCTTTCCAGATAAACGTCTCAGAACCGTTGCGAAACCTGTCGAACAGATCACACCAGAACTGAAAGAATTAGCACAAAACATGATTGAAACCATGTACGAAGAAGATGGTGTCGGTCTTGCTGCTACGCAAATAAATTTCCATCAACGCCTTATTGTGATTGATGTTTCTCAAGAACGCAATCAAGCAATGGTAATGATTAATCCAGTAATTACCGAACAGTCCGGG
>DATCZZ010000241.1:0-3092 GCA_036525635.1 Psychromonas sp.
CTAAATTCCGGTTTAAGATTGACGCTTGCACGTACTTTTCCTTGCGAGGTGAGTGTCAAGTCGGTCACTTCACCGGCTACTAATCCTTTCAGGCGTAACTGACTCCCTATTTGTAAATCATCCGCCTGATTAAAGGTTAGGCTGATTAATTTTGCCGGGATTGTCGCATCAGCTTTGCTGTCAAAGAGTTTGTATTTGCCGTTGCTGTATTTATTGTCGATCTCTTTATGGCCCGGGCCAACGGCAATTCCACCTGCTGCAATCGACAACAGAGAGTCCGCTTCAATTTTTATACCGGAAAGACCGGCATTGACATTAAATCCACTGATATTCCAGAAGACACTCTTGCTATTGATGAGATGTTTATATTGCCCCTTAATGGCGAGGGTCGTTTCCATTAAGCCGGATTTATGAATAGAAAAACCACTGACTTCTCCGATCGCCAGCTTTCTGTAATAAACCGGAGAGCCCTCGCTAACAGCTGGTAACTCCTTGCTTAACAGCGATATAAAACTCGGTTGGCTGAAAACATTCAGGCCAACTTTGGCAAGCTCTTTGGAGGGGTATAATCTGAAGCGTTGCGCTTTATCCAATGCGCCTGTTGCCTGTGATTTATTCATGCTGCTTCTATTGTATAAACCGATGCCGCCGGAAATTAAATGTTCAATGGGAGTGGTTTGGACCTCTAATCCTTTCAGGGAGGCTTTGAAATTGACCCCGCTGAGCAGATAAAATTGGCTCTCTTTATTGATCAGGTATTGATACTGATGGTCAATGGCAATGTGAATTTCGATAAAATCTCCGTTTTCAGAAAAATCGACAGCATCTATTTTCCCTATTTTAATTCCTTGATAAGCCACTGGCGCATCTTTATTCAATCCGGTCGCATCTTCGGTTAAAAGCACAAGAGGAATAACGGGCGCTGCCGGGGGGGCAGTCTGCTGAATGAGAAAACGTGTCGCTTTTTTACTGCTGTTTAACTGGCTGCTGGCAACGGGTTGGAAAGCAATATAATCCCCTTTGATGATATTGCCGAGATTTTTAATTTTGGCAAAGGTAAGCGTGGTCTGTTCAAGCCAAAATTGTGCACCTTCGGTAATTAATTCTTCAAATTGCGGGTTGATCAGCGCCGTGGCAATGAAGTATGCATTCTCTCTGGAATACTGGATATCGGTTATGCGGCCGATACCGTGGCCTTTAAATAAAATACCGGCACCTTTGGGTAAGTTGCTGATATTATCCGTGATAAGCTCTATCGCTAAACCGCTTTGGCTGTCATCAATGTTATCAAACAGTTCAAATTGCGTGTCACTGTTGATCGGCTGACCGGACTCCGGCGATGAGAAGGTAATGCCGCCCGCAATCAGAGAGATCATGCTGTCGAGCGTGATATCAATGCCCTGCGTGGAAAGATTGGCTCTTAATCCACTGATATTCCAGAATTTGCTCTCATTTTTGACTAGGTGGTCATATTCGCTGCGCACAAAGGCTTTAATATTGACGTACTGGCCTGATTTGTCCAGGCGAATGCGCACGACTTCACCCACCTGAATTTGTTTGTAGAATAACGGCGTGCCGACGCTTATTGACCCTGCATTTTTGCTTTGCAGGTTGATTAAGAGTGCATTGTCGGGAATGCTAATGGGCTGATCTGTCTGGGCTGTGAACTCTGTCTCATCATCTCCACTGCCGGGCTGCATATCGATATAACTGCCGGAAAAAAGAGTTTCTAAACCGGATATTGCAGTAAGTGAGGCTTTGGGTGAAACCAGCCAGAATTTGGTGTTCTTACGCAGCATAAATTTTGCATGCGCTTCAATTTCGGCGGTGATATTTACCCCGCTCGTCGCGTCCAGTTCAATTTTTTTCACCGTACCGACAATGACGCCTTTGTAACGCAGCTTGGTTTTATCAACTATGATGCTTTCCGCATTTTCAAAGTGAATGGTAATAATGGCTTTCGCATTGGTGATATTTTGAAAGACAAACCACGCACCCAGCAGTGCCGCCACGATAGGCAGAAACCAGATTGGCGAGATGCCTTTAGACTTTACAATTATTGCTTGTGTAGTTGAATCTTGGTCAATCATGATTTTTTAGCATCCCAAATTAAACGCGTATCGAAACTGTTTGCGGCAAACAGAGTGGCCACCACCACCACGGCAAACGAGGTGGCCGCTATGCCCGGATAAACAGAGAGTAGGTGACCTTTATCAAACACTGCTGTCATAATTGAAATAACAAAAAGATCTAATATTGACCATTTGCCTATCCAGTCTACTACTACAAATATTGCCAGTTGTTTTTTCTCACTAAAACGCCATTTGAACTGTATGGCGAGCAAAATAAAGATTAATGCCACTATTTTGGAAATGGGTACCACTATCGAGGCGATGAACACGATTATTGCGATAGTGACCATATCACTGTCAATTAAACTTAATATCCCGGAGAAAATGGTATCAGGATAGAGTTTATTATTTTTTAATAAATAGGTGATAGGGTATAAATTAGCGGGGAAAATAAAGATAATCGAGGTTATCAGTAATGCCCAGCTTTTTTGCAGGCTATTTTTTGTGCGCACAGAAATAGCGCTTGAACAAACAGGGCAGTGGGTTGGGTTTGTTTTATATTGGGAATAATTTCCGCAGACTTTACAAAGCTGCAGTCCCTGCTCTATCGCTTTTTTTCCGGCAATCACGTTACTGTCCATTGATATAACGCTCCCAATAATTATGGTGGCTGTAATTACTGATGATGGTCATATCGAGCAGCATCAGGGCAATGAAAAAATAGAAACCATAGCCGAAATATAGATCCGCATAACTCATTAATTTAAACACCGCGACCATCAAGCTTATCATATATACCTCTAACATTGACCAGTGCGTAAGCGCGTGGGTAGTATGCAGAATGTTCGGTATATATCTGGGAAAGTAATTAAAGGTTAAACAAGCGCTGCTAAAAGCAATAGATAAAATCAGCAGCGTGGGTGCTATTACTGCGCAGAATAACACCACAGATGCGACAACAGGGGCGTTATCAAGCATCATAAATGCACCTTGTAATAAATTTGTATCTTCAGTGATTCC
>DATCZZ010000242.1:0-3356 GCA_036525635.1 Psychromonas sp.
TCGAATGTCATTTCCCTGGTGACCCTGTTATGCCCGGCTGTTTAGGACTTGATGCTATGTGGCAATTAGTGGGTTTCTTCCTTGGCTGGAGCGGCGGTCCAGGAAAAGGTCGTGCACTGGGCGTTGGTAACGTGAAATTTACAGGTCAGGTGCTGCCGACGTCTAAAAAAGTGACTTACCGTATTTCCATGAAACGTCTGATCATGCGCAAACTGGTTATGGGCATTGCTGACGGTGTTGTTGAAGTGGATGGAAAAGTTATTTATACCGCAGAAGATCTTAAAGTTGGTCTATTTATTGATACTACCAGCTTCTAATCCCGTCATAACCTACTAGACTTTAATAAAGCACTGCATATGTAAATATGCAGTGCTTTATTTTTATCTTTTCCCCCACCATTTACAGGTTGTAATATGAAGCTAATATATTGTTTCTTTAAGGGCATTGCAAAAACCATTAATTTAATGCGTTTGCTTATTATCAATGTGGTGTTTTTTACCATTCTGGCGTTTATTCTGTTTGCCATCAGCAGCGATGAACAACCTTTTTTGATTACTGATAACTCAACCCTGCACCTGAATTTTACAGGCATTATTGTTGAGCAGGCAAGGCCAGTCGATTTCATTGGTGAACTGTCCAAAAAAATGGTTTCATCTGCTGAAGAGCTAGTTATTGAATATCAAGTGGATGATATTTTAAACGTTATCTCCCACGCGCAACATGATCCTAAAATTACTGGCATCATATTGGATCTCAACGGATTAATCTCGGCAAATCTAAATCATATTGCGGATATAGGCCACGCCTTAAATGATTTCAAATCAGAGGGAAAAACTGTCACGGCCATTTCGGACAATTACACTCAGACACAGTATCTATTAGCGAGTTACGCTGATAATGTTAATCTTGATCCGCAGGGTATCGTTTTACTGCAGGGTTATGCCGTATACCGCCTCTATTTTAAAGAAGCCCTGGACAGATTACTTATTACCCCGCATGTATTTAAAGTAGGTACTTATAAATCCTTTGTTGAACCTTTTACAGAAAATAAAATGTCTGAAGCGAGTAAATTAGCTAATAAACATTGGTTAGATCAACTTTGGAAAAATTATATCGACACTGTTATTTTTCAACGTAAAGAAAACAGTAAAATATCCGTACAATCGATCTCCCCTACTTTAAAACAATTAAAATCAGCATTAAAAAATGTTTCCGGCAATACGGCGCGCTATGCGCAGGAAGCGGGTTTAGTTGATTATCTTAAAAGCCGTAATGACGTTTTATCTGAACTACAGCAGCAGGCAAAACAGGCAGGCTATAAATTTAAATTAGTCAGCTATTCCGATTATTTAACTACACTACCTGATAGGTATGAAGTCGATGATAAAAAAGATCAAATTGCACTTGTGCATGCAACGGGTGAAATTTTAACCGGCGTACAATCGTCACAAGTGATAGGCGGTGAGAGCTTTAGTAAATTATTAGCCAGCGCACTGGATGATAATAAAATTAAGGCCGTTGTGATACGTATTGATAGTCCTGGGGGCAGTGCATTTGCATCGGAAAAAATTCGTCAACAAATTTTAGCGTTAAAAAAAGCCGATAAAAAAATCGTGGTATCAATGGCGAGTGTGGCAGCATCTGGTGGATACTGGATTGCTTCAGCAGCAGATTATATCGTCGCAACGCCAACAACCTTAACCGGTTCAATCGGCATATTTGGCATGTTTGCCAGTGCCGATAAAGCCCTCAACAGCTTTGGTATCTACAATGATGGTATAGGCACAACTGAACTCTCGGATTTTAATTTAACCCGCCCCCTTAATCCTGAACTTGCAGATATTTTACAATTGGGGATAGAAAACGGATATCAACAATTTTTAAAAGTTGTTGCCGAAGGTCGAAACATGACGCTTGCTGAGGTTGATAAGATTGCACAGGGGCGAGTCTGGACGGGTGTTGATGCAAAATCACTTGGTTTAGTAGATGAACTGGGAAATTTACAGGATGCCATTAATAAAGCCGGCAGTTTAGCAAAGCTCAAGAAATACGATGTAAAAGTCATCTCACCAACGCTGTCGACAAAAGAGCAACTGCTTAACGAATTGTTCTCAGAAGGTGTCAAAATTTTACCTCAGGGTTTGCAGATCAATTCAGCTTTATACAACACCCTGAAAACAATAGAGTCGCAGACAGCAATATTAACCCGCTTTAATGATCCTCAGGGGCGCTACGCCTACTGCCCTATGTGTGTATTTAAGTAAGTCTGTAAATAAAAAATGAACAGATAAGGGCTCAAAGCCCTTGTCTGTTTTCTGTTAGGTTTGCGGACAAAAAAATCAACATAAATTAGAATATAATGAAGATTAGACTTTATCCTTTAGATTATTACACCCATTCTGGTGATTTAAAACCGCCAAAACTTTTTAATTTGGTGTTGATTTTTCTTGCGAGAACCTGGAGTTTGTTAATAATCTCGCTGGTTTTACGGGAGTCTGGTCAGCAGCTATTAACCTTCTTTTATCCAAATAAATCCCATTTCTATTTGGGTTTGCTCTCAGGCGGGATCGCCCTATTATTATTTATTTTGTCAGGAAGAGATCATGATAAACATCCATGGTCAGCAAGATTATGGCGGCAAAGTTATCCAGTTTTATTACTGAGTATATTTATCGACCTGGCATTACAGATCTATTATTTATTCAATAATAATTTCCAATACTCTTTTGCCGCTTCGCTGCAGCTTATTTTCGCAATCTGGATACTTTTATACTCTCTGAGAAGCAAACATCTTAAAGATTGTTTCAGTCGCCAGCATAAAAAAAGGTGAGCTTAAATGCTCACCTTTTATACTATATTTTATATGGACTATAGCGTTTTAGTGTAATTTTAACCGCGGACGCAATATCTTGTTAATGCGTTCGACAAAGGTAATCAACCCTGTACGGAAATACCCATGCAGTGCGACCTGGTGCATACGGTAAAGTGAAATATAAACCAAGCGGGCGAGACTGCCTTCGATCTTCATCGACCCTTTTGTCAGATTCCCCATTAAACTACCGACAGTACTGTAATTACTTAATGAAACTAAGGAACCATAATCCGTGTATTTATAAGGGGATAAAGGTTTATTCTTAAGCGATGCTTTGATATTTTTAGCCACCAGTGAAGCCATTTGATGCGCAGATTGGGCACGTGGCGGAACAAAACCACCACCTGGTAAAGCACAGCTTGCACAATCACCTATTGCATAAATATTATCATCCAAGGTTGTTTGCAGTGTATCCTTAACAACCAGCTGGTTCACCCTGTTAGTTTCTAATCCTGCTATCTCCTTCATAAAATCAGGCGCCTTG
>DATCZZ010000243.1:0-6225 GCA_036525635.1 Psychromonas sp.
CGTCACCGCATTTTGCGTGGACATTGTGATAGTTTAACGCCAGCAAGGTTTTTGCTGCGCGTTCTGCTAATTGCGGAACTATTTCAATGGTGTATATCTGCGCGGCTATTTCGGCCAAAACAGCCGTTTGATAACCACAACCGGTACCAATTTCCAGTACCCTGTGATGGGATTCCAACTGCAGAGACTCGGTCATTAAGGCGACAATATAAGGCTGAGATATAGTTTGCTGCAATCCGATCGGCAACGGATAATCAGCATAAGCTTCAGTTAAAAGGATTTGTGGCACAAACAGATGCCGCGGCACAGTTTTCATCGCATTTAAGACGTTTATATCTGTAATTCCACGTCTTTCAATTTGCTGACTGACCATCAACTCTCTTTGTTGTGAATAGGCAATTTCTTCGCTCGACAAGTTTTTAATCAACTCAGTTGTTAATAACGAATACTAAAATAGTAGTCTACTTATATGCAAAAATCCTTTTTATTCACAGCACCAGATAGTGAGCTGTTACTGTGATTCAAACACCCGTACCAAGATTACTTATCCATACCGTTTGATAAGGGAGCAAACTGATCGTTAACTGTGAAGTGGTAATTTGTTCTCCGCTGATCAACTCATACCAACTTTCAGTGGTAATCAGATTCAGCTCACTGAGGGAAAGCGTTAAGGTGTTCTTACTTATATTGCTGATACAAAAAACACTTTGTGCTCTATCCTGACTTTGTCGCCAGAAACCAAACAGCTGCTCTCTTAAATGCAGTGTAAATTGCGTAGCATTAGGATGAAATGCCTTTTGTTTAATACGAATATTGATTAGATTTTTCAGGGTAGATAAAACCATTTTATGGTGATTAACAGGCTCTGATAATTTTTCCTGAAGGAGTTCATAATCCCAGCGGTGACGATTAATCGCCCTATTATGCTGAGTATTTTGTAATTTCTCATAATCATTTCTAGTCCCTAGCAGACTATGTATGTATATCCCCGGTATGCCTTCTAAACCAAGCATAATAGCGTGTGCACAAATGAATCGCTCTAAGCCTAGTTTATCTTCTCCCTCAATTGTGCCCTGCAGGGCATCATATAGGGCGATATTAATTTCATAGGGTTTCTGCTGACCGTTATCTGTTGTGCGCCATGACGTTTTTCCGCCGAACCCTTCCATGGTAACGGCTAAGGTGTTTAATTCCTGATCGCTTAATAACCCCTCAACAGGACGTAAGCCTATGCCGTCATGGGAAGCAATAAAATTGAAATAACAGGTGCCATTCTGTGCAGGCGGCATGCTCATCAACCAGCGCTTAAGATGCAAACAATCACCACTGACAAGGGTATTAACTAATAAAGGAGGTAATGAAAAATTGTAAATGGCATGCGCTTCATTGGCATTACCAAAATAAGTTAAATTTTGAATGTTGGGAATATTGGTTTCAGTAATAATGATTGCATCAGGTTGCGCATGTTCAATCAAAGTTCTGAGTAAACGGATAACCATATGAGTTTCCGGTAAATTAATACACTCACTGCCTATTGTTTTCCATAAAAAGGCAACGGCGTCTAAACGGAAAATCCTTACGCCCATATCTAAATATTGGCGAATAATAGCCACGAAACTTTCTAGTACCGCCGGATTTTTGAAATCAAAATCAACCTGATCGTGACTAAAAGTACACCAAACATGCTGCAAACCTTTGCCTGTTTCAGTTTCTTTTAACAGCTCAGATGTCCTGGGACGAACAACCTTGGACAGGTCATCGTCAGGGCTAGCCGTGTAGAAAAAATCATGCCCTACCCCTTCACCTTTAATAAAATTTTGAAACCAGGCACTTCGGCTTGAACAATGGTTGATCACCAGATCGGCCATCAAACGCCTATCTCTGGCTATCACTTGAATATCACGCCAGTCACCAAAAGATTCATTCACACTGGAATAATCAATAACTGAAAAACCATCATCGGAGCTATAGGGGAAAAAGGGTAATATATGAACACTGTTAATGCTGTTACCTAAGTATTTATCAACAAAGTGGTGTAATGTCACTAACGGTTTTTTATCTGCTTCAAGCAGGCTATCTGCATAGGTGATCAGAATAACATCCTGTTCTGACCACTTATTTTGCCCTGCAACAGGCAAGTAACAGGTCTGATCAAGACGCATCAACGCTATTAATTTATCACTTAACTGATCAAAACTAACCGCCAAGTTAATATCCTTATAGATACTGGCCAGCTGTTGATTTAACTTGTTGTGCAAATTTTTCAATTTTTTTGATGCGCGCTTAAAATCAGACATAATTATCCTTTACTGTTGATTAATTTTTACTAAATTCGATTTGATCTAACTCCACAGCTTCTTTAAGTTGCTGTAAAACATCCGGCATAGCGCTCACCACCCTGTTCCATGAAGGAATAAAAGGTGTATCCATAGGATTATCCAGAAAGTGTTGACCTGCCGTCATAATATTTTCAGAAAACATTTCCACGGCTTTCTCTTCATTATGTATATCCAGCATCAAACCGTTCATCACGGCATCATTGCGATACATATCCACATAATCTAACGCGATTCGATAATAGGCGGCTTTTAGAGTACGGATATTTTCACTACTGAAAATCTCCCCTTGGGTTGCCAGTTTGCGGAAGAAAGCTTTAGTGATATCCACCGACATTTTTGATAATCCGGCTTCACTATTTTCAAGAGAGAGGTCTTGATGTTTATGATCATATGTGGTGGCTATATCTACCTGGCAGATCCTGTTGCTGGCGTAATTACGGTGCATTTCTGACAGCACGCCGATTTCTAACCCCCAATCACTGGGAATACGCAAATCATTTAGCACATCACGACGGAATGAAAACTCACCGGCAAGAGGATAAAGAAAACTATCGATAAACTCTAAATATTCGTGATGCCCGACCATTTTCTTGAGGGCTTTAACCAAAGGAGTGACCAGTAATCTGGAAACTCGCCCGTTAATTTTACCGTCTGCAACGCGCGCATAAAATCCTTTACAGAATTCATAATTGAATTGCGGATTGGCAACAGGGTAAAGTAATCGCGCGAGAAGTTTTCTGTCATAAGTTAAAATATCACAATCATGTAATGCCACGGATTCACTTCTGCCTGTCGCTAATGTATAGCCCATGCAGTACCAAACATTACGCCCCTTCCCTAACTCTTTTGGCGCAAGGCCCAGTTTTTGCAGCTTTGCATCTAATGCTTGTAATCGCGGTCCGTCATTCCATAATACACTGTGCTGCTGGGGTAATTTATTGAAGAATTTCAGGGCCTGTCGATATTGTGCCTCATCAGCCCTGTCTAACCCGATCACAATTTCAGATAAATATTTTGTTTCGCTCAAATGTTCAATGATGGCGGGTAGCGCCTTACCCTCTAACTCAGAATATAAAGAAGGCAGTATAAGTCCCATCGGCCTGATTGCTGAAAACGCCAGCAATTCTTTCTCAAGATCCTCGTTACTTCGTTGCGATAAATGGTGCATTGTCGTAACAATACCGTTTTGATAAAAATCAGCCATAATAAAGTTCCTTAATTGCTGCTTAAAAAATTATTTTTTGTAAACATTCAGCCCATCCGGCGGGCCCGTATTTACTACTCGAATAAATATCTGTTTCTTTCTGTAAGATTGGAAAGGAGTGTGCAGGAGAACGTACTAGAACAGCGATATCAGCGGCTTCTAACATAGCAATATCATTATGGCTATCACCAAGGGCAATAGTCGTAAATGCCAGTTCAGGTTCATTAATTTTATATTGCTGAGCCAACCAGGATTGCGCCTGCCCTTTGTCACAATTTCCGCTGATATGTAAAAAACGTCCTCCTTCAAGCACATTGGCACCCAACAGGTGCATGTGTTTGATAAAATCATCTTTAGATTGTTGTTCACCTAACCAATCAACAGGCTCTCCGTATTGACGCCGTTTTGCTAATCCTGCATCAGTTAGACTCAACCCCGTCAAATCAGCCAGTTGCTGCGCACTCATTTGTGAAAAACCGCGGAAATCAGAGCTAAACTTTTTTGCTTCCAAGGTTAATAAGGACAGCCAGTAATTTTGCTTTCGGCAAAATGATTTAACCCAGAATCCATCCTGCAGTTCACAGCCTTGAGGTTGCTTTTTAAAATAGTTGACGGGTATATAAACGGCTGCACCATTTTCAATGATAAAAGGTGTATTAAGTGCTAATTCTTGTCGAATTAAGAACAATTCATCGCAGGTTTTACTGGTGTTGGGAATAATAGGAATATTTTTAGATTTAAGCTGCGCTATGGTCGCATCTGCAGCGCGGGTTTGATAGGTATAATGGTCAAGTAATGTACCATCTAAATCAGTAAATATGAGTGTTTTATTTTGCATTTATCCCCTCTTTTTTTAATCCAGCTTTTGCTGTCTGATGCTTATTACCTATACATACAAAGTCAATTTAACTGCTCCTCGCCACGATTAGCAAACGCTGCACGTCGAGACGGATTGTTTTCATACTCTCTAGTATGTAAACAGCAATAATTAAGCCAAATTCTAACCATGAATAAACATTCCAAAAAAACAAAAAGTAAGTCATTGAAAATCAATAGATTATATTTTAAATTTTTTATATTTGAGCATATTTTCAAGGGAGTAAATAGAAGTTTGCTGAGGGAAAAGCACCAAATTAGCGCATAAAAAATAAAAAAGAGCTCAACTTAAAAGCAACTCAAGATTGATCCCAGTAAGGTACTTCACCGTAGTAACCACTAATAAAATCTACAAAACTTCGGACTTTACTGGCCAGAAATTTACGGTGGGCATATACGGCATACAGGCCTAATGGCTTAGGTTCATATTCTGTTAGAATTTTCTGCAGTTGGCCTGCAGTAATCGCTTCACCGGCAATAAAGGTCGGCTGAATAACGATTCCACCGCCATAAATAGCAGCATTCACTAAGAGATCACCGTTATTGCAGACAATGCTGCTATGCAGTTTAAGATCACCGGCTTGATAGTCATACTTCGTAAACAGCGCGGAAGTATCCGCATAACTGTATTTAAGATAGGTATGCTGCAACAGCTCCAGCGGTGTTGTGGGCGTACCATTTTTCGCCAGATATTCAGGCGAGGCACAAATGGCAATACGGATCGAGGTCAATCGCTTGGCGATCAAAGAGGAAGTTTTAAGCAAACCAATGCGCAGCGCAATATCAATCCCCTCTTCAACAATATCGACTTTTCTATCGGTTAACTTCAAATCGATTTTGACATTGGGATACTGTATTTGAAAATCGACCAGCAGTTTAGGTAAATGTTTACCGCCAAAAGACATCGGTGCACTGATGGTTAATACGCCTGAAACATTTTCATGCAGATTACTCAAGGAGTTTTCCATCTCTTCAATATCGATCAGAATTTGCTGACAACGTGCCAAATAAGCGCTCCCCGCTTCAGTAATACTGACTTTGCGGGTGGTGCGATTGAGTAAACGAGTATGCAGCGATTCTTCAAGTTGTGAAACGTACTTACTCACTAATTGCGGAGATAAATCAAGCCGTAATGCTGCTTTGGCAAACGAGCCTTCCTGCACCACAGCGGCAAAAGCTTTCATGGTTTCTATTTTGTCCATCTTTAATCAGACCTTATTGATGGCGAATCTCTTTTGAAATCATAGTTAACCAACCAATGATTATCAACATTACGTTGCTAATCATTACACAATAACGCTATTTATTAAAATAAGATTCAGTATTAAATTTAAATCCAAGAGAAAGCTCTTATCTACCATAAGGAAATAACACAATGAACAAACAACTGATCAATAAAATACTCGCGTCAAATTTGACCCTATCATCATTCATTCTCAGAGTGCCTTTAGGCTTAATTCTTGCGGCTCACGGATCGCAAAAATTATTTGCCTGGTTTGGCGGATATGGTTTAGAGGGGACCGGACAATGGATGGCCAGCATCGGTTTTACACCAGGTTACCTGATGGCGCTATTAGCAGGCAGTGCTGAATTTTTTGGCGGCATCGCTTTAATACTTGGTCTACTGACCAGACCTGCAGCTTTTATTACGGCCTTTACCATGCTAATGGCGATGACATTTCACATCGGTAATGGATTATTTATCGCCAATAACGGCTATGAGTATGCCCTGATGCTGCTGATTGCTTCACTGACACTCACCCTGCAGGGTGCAGGTCGTTTCTCAGTGGATCAATTATTATTAAA
>DATCZZ010000244.1:0-5010 GCA_036525635.1 Psychromonas sp.
AGCGGCTGTAATTGCGCATCAAATAGCTGTACTTGCGCAGTGTACTGTGTGCTTTGCTCACTCAGATAAGTTACCACATTTACACAACCATGGTTATAGCAGGCATCTAAATCGGTGCTGACAGCAACATCGCGGATAGATATGCCCGGTTTACTGAGCAAGCGCACATCGCGGAAAATACCGCTCAACCACCACATATCTTGATCTTCAAGGTATGAGCCGTCTGACCAGCGCAACACCATCACGGTTAACTGGTTTTCTCCTGCCAGCAGATGAGCGCTTATATCAAACTCCGCAGGCAAACGGCTGTCTTGAGAATAACCTACCCAGGTACCATTACACCAAAGATGAAACGCAGAGTTGACCCCATCAAAAATGATGGTTTGTTTACGCCCTTTCCAGGAGGCGGGCAGATCAAAGGTTAAGCGGTACATTCCCGTCGGATTATCAGCAGGTACAAAAGGAGGGTTATCAGCAAAGGGGTATTTTACATTGGTATAAATAGGCTTGTCATAACCTTGCAACTGCCAGTTACTCGGTACAGTGATCTCAGGCCAACTGCTATCATCAAAATCAATTTCAATGCAGTTATTCGGCACAGCTTCCGGTTTGGCAAATAGCTGAAAGCGCCATTGGCCATTTAATGATTGTTGAAATTCAGAGGCTTGATTATAAAGAGCGGCTTGTTGAGAGTGAAAAGCATGTAAAGGTGCATGTGCTTGAACAACATATTGGTGCGTCACCTGGTGGTTTTCCCAATCACGGGCTTTAATTATTTCTGAAAATGATCTCATTTTATTCCTTACGCGAATTGCCTTCGTGAAATATCAATCTGAGCGTTAATTGTACACAGCCCAATTGGTATGTAAACGTTTACAGTACGGTGTGCTGTTGTTTAACCTCAGGAATTAGAGCTAGATTATATTTTTGTAACTTAAATCGATTGCAGCAGTCAAAAAACGCTTGGATAACAATCATAGTGATTATCTCCAATTCCAATTGGCTGGGAGAAAAGAGAGCGATGGCTAACCCTTTCATTTTACTTTCAAGGAATTTGAGCTGCTTTTAGTTGCTGTTCGCTTACCTGATTGAGGCCACCTTTGCAATTCACATTTTCTGCTGTGCTTTACTGTAGTGTTTCATCTGCTGCTAGCTGAAAGAAAAAATTTATATCGACGCAAATTTCACTACGCTTAACAGTGGCAAAGAGCAGATTTGTGAAACCGCTTACACTTCTGTGGAGCGGGTCACAAATTATTAGCATCTTTGTATATCTGGTCACAAAAAATTAACATCTATTGCCGTAAACTCGCTGCCCATGGTTAGAGTGTAGGTGAAATGCTCTTACCATCTTTAACAATTCACATTAACGATTGAGAAAGGATATATCGATGAAAAAACTGACTATGTTAGCAACATTATGTGCCGGAATGGCTATTGGCAATTCGGCTATAGCAGATACAAAGCTAGGATTCACAGTCTATAAATATGATGACAATTTTATGGCGGTAGTTCGCCAAGCAATAGAAGCAGAAGCCGCAAAAGACGATGGCATCACTCTATTAATGAATGATTCGCAAAATAGTCAGTCAATGCAGAACGACCAAATTGATATTTTACTTTCACGTGGCGTTAAAGCACTTGCAGTTAACTTGGTTGATCCCGCTGCAGCCCCTGTCGTTATCAAGAAAGCAAAAATGGATGATATTCCAATTGTATTTTATAACAAAGAACCTTCTCCTAAAGATTTAGCAAGTTACGATAAAGCTTATTTTGTCGGCACTGTATCTAAAGATGCCGGTATTATTCAGGGTGAATTGATCGCTAAACAGTGGGCTGAAAATCCTCAGTGGGACCTTAATGGTGATGGTGTAATTCAGTTTGTATTGTTAAAAGGTGAACCTGGCCACCCAGATGCAGAAGCACGCTCCAGCTATGTCGTTAGTACGCTAAATGACAAAGGTTATAAAACAGAACAGTTACATTTAGACACCGCTATGTGGGACACCGCAATGGCGAAAGATAAAATGGACGCTTGGGTCTCAGGACCGAATGGCGACAAAATTGAAGTTGTTATTGCCAATAATGATGGCATGGCAATGGGGGCTGTCGAATCACTAAAAGCAAATGGTAAAACTAAATTACCAGTATTTGGTGTTGATGCATTAAGTGAAGCCTTGGCCATGGTTCGTTCTGGCGAAATGGCGGGAACAGTACTAAATGATGCGCCTAACCAAGCTAAAGCGACCTATCAACTGACTCGTAACCTGGCTGAAGGTAAACCCGCAGCTGAAGGTACAGAGTGGAACCTTGTTGATAGAGTGGTTCGTGTCCCTTATGTTGGTGTTGATAAGAGTACTTTAAAATAATCTTCATTGACTATAATGGAAAAGTTGATCTTTTCCATTATTTAATCCCACGGGTAATGGCACTATGACGATAAATGTAGAAAATGAATTTCTGTTAGAAATGACCGGAATTAGCAAACAATTTCCCGGTGTAAAAGCGCTGGATAAAGTGAACTTGAAAATCCGACCTCATTCAATTCATGCATTGATGGGAGAAAATGGCGCAGGTAAATCGACACTATTAAAATGCCTTTTTGGCATTTATGAAAAAGACGAGGGAAAAATTGTTTTCCTTGGAAAAGAGGTCAACTTTGAATCTTCGAAACAGGCGTTAGAATCTGGCGTATCTATGGTGCACCAAGAGCTAAATCAAGTACTGCAACGCACAGTAATGGATAATATTTGGCTGGGCAGATACCCTTTAAAAGGTTTTTTTGTTGATCATGACAAAATGTACCGCGATACAAAAAAAATATTCGAAGAGTTAGATATAGATATTGATCCAAAGGTAAAAGTCGCAACCTTATCCGTATCGCAGATGCAAATGTTAGAAATTGCCAAGGCATTCTCTTATGACGCCAAAATTGTGATTATGGATGAGCCAACTTCCTCGCTCAGTGAAAAAGAGGTTCGTCACCTTTTTAAAATAATCAATAAATTAAAGGAAAGAGGCTGCGGCATCGTTTATATCTCGCATAAAATGGAAGAGATTTTTGAGATCTGCGATGAAATAACTATTTTACGTGATGGTGTCTGGATTGAAACTCGCCCCCTGGAAGGGCTAGATATGAACCAAATCATTAATATGATGGTTGGTCGAGATCTTACTAATCGTTTTCCCAAGAAAACCAATGTCGTTAAGGAAGTTATCCTAGAGGTTAAAAATCTAACGGCGGCAAACCAACCTTCAATTTGCGATGTTAGTTTTGATTTACATAAAGGTGAAATATTGGGTATTGCCGGATTAGTTGGCGCGAAGCGTACTGATATCGTTGAGACTTTATTTGGTATCAGAGAACGCAGTGGCGGGGAGATTATCCTGCATGGAAAAACACTCGCTAACCATGATGCTCACGAAGCAATTAATAACGGTTTTGCTTTGGTAACGGAAGAGCGCCGTGCGACAGGTATCTATAGTAATTTGGATATCACCTTTAACGCATTAGTCGCCAATGTTGACCAATATAAAACCAAATCTGGTTTGCTCAGTAACAAAAAAATGAAAAGTGATACGCAGTGGGTGATCGAGTCAATGAGTGTTAAAACCCCCTCCCATGCAACCAATATAGGCTCCCTCTCAGGTGGTAATCAGCAGAAGGTCATTATCGGTCGATGGTTATTAACTAACCCTGAAATTTTAATGCTTGATGAACCAACACGCGGTATTGATGTTGGCGCTAAATTTGAAATTTATCAGTTAATACTCAATCTTGCCAATAAAGATAAAGGCGTCATTATAATCTCATCTGAAATGCCGGAGTTGCTCGGTACAACAGATCGCATATTGGTGATGAGTAATGGACGCGTTGCTGGCATTGTGAATACCAAAGATACCACTCAAAATGAAATTTTAGCGTTAGCTGCACTCTATTTATAAAGGACTTAGTCATGGAAACATTGAAGAAACTTGGCATGATGCGTTACCTCAAAGAGGGGGGCATCTATGCTGTATTATTGGTCTTATTGGTTATTATCGTCATTCAAGAGCCCTCTTTTTTGAGTTTACGAAACTTAAGTAACATTCTTACGCAATCATCTGTGCGTATTATTATTGCGCTCGGTGTGGCAGGTCTGATTGTGACGCAGGGCACCGACCTTTCCGCTGGTCGTCAAGTGGGGCTGGCTGCTGTGTTATCAGCGACTCTGCTGCAGGCTGCCGATAACGTCAATAAAGTCTTCCCCGATCTTGGTCAGATTCCAATTGTTGCAGTTATCATTGCGGTTTGTGCCGTTGGCGCGCTGATTGGCCTCATTAACGGCATAGTTGTTGCCTATCTGAAAGTTACCCCCTTTATCGCCACCTTAGGTACAATGATCATTGTTTATGGTGTCAACTCGCTGTATTTTGATACCGTAGGTGCATCACCTATTGCGGGTTTCGATGATCGTTTTTCTGAATTTGCCCAGGGCTTTATTCGGCTCGGTGACTTTAAACTTTCCTATTTAACTTTCTATGCTGCCATTGCCATCTTTGTAGTTTGGATTATTTGGAACAAAACTGTGTTTGGTAAAAATATATTTGCTATTGGCGGTAACCCTGAGGCGGCTAAAGTATCGGGTGTCAATGTGCCGGTGACCTTACTAAAAATATACGCTTTATCAGGTGTCTTTTATGCTTTCGGCGGCATGTTAGAAGCAGGCCGTATCGGCAGCGCGACCAATAATCTTGGCTTTATGTATGAACTTGATGCGATTGCTGCCTGTGTCGTCGGTGGTGTGTCATTTGCTGGTGGTGTCGGTAGCGTTATCGGGGTTGTGACAGGCGTATTAATCTTTACCATTATCAACTATGGTATGACTTATATTGGTGTTAGCCCATACTGGCAGTACATAATCAAAGGCGGCATTATTATCTTCGCCGTTGCCTTAGATTCGATGAAGTACGCAAATAAAAAATAAAAAGAAAGGGGTGTAGATCTTTTCAATAGACGAAAGATATACA
>DATCZZ010000245.1:0-10322 GCA_036525635.1 Psychromonas sp.
ATTATATCACTGCCGATAGTTTTAATGCAGCGAAAAACAGTCCGCACCTGGAAGTGCTGCGTAAAAAAGGTGTCGAAGTTTTATTACTTTCAGATCGTATTGATGAGTGGTTATTAAGCCATTTACCTGAGTATCAAGATAAAACCTTCACTTCTGTTACACAGGGAGACCTTGATTTAGGTAAGCTTGACAGTGAAGAAGAGAAAAAAGAACAAGAGAAGCAAGAGACTGAATTTGCAAGCTTTATTGAACGTGTTAAAACTGTATTGGGTGATAAAGTTAAAGACGTACGGATCACCCATCGTCTAACTTCAACACCTTCTTGTATCGTTGCTGACAGCAGTGACATGAGTACGCAAATGGCTAAATTGATGGCGCAAATGGGACAGCCTGTGCCGGCAAGTAAACCTATCTTTGAGTTAAACCCTGAACATGTGATGGTGGTTAAATTGGCCGACATGGCAGATGAGGAGTTATTTGCACAGTGGTCAGAACTACTGCTTGAACAAGCTATTTTATCAGAGAAAGGCAGCTTAGATGATCCATCTGAGTTTGTTGGTCGTATCAACAAGCTGTTACTTGCTTAGTCTGTTAAGCTAGAGGATTTAAAAGACCGACTTATGTCGGTCTTTTTTTGCCTGCTGATAGCGGCAAATTAGTTCAAGTTTGATGATACGACCTTGAGAAATTTGCCTAAAACGTGTAAGTTTCGTTCTCAATTTATTTATTACAAAGGATGCAAGATGCGCATTATCTTATTAGGTGCTCCGGGTGCCGGGAAAGGTACACAAGCTCAATTCATGATGGACAGATATGGAATCCCGCAAATATCTACGGGTGACATGCTGCGTGCAGCAGCAAAAGCGGGTACAGAGCTTGGTTTAAAAGCAAAAGAGTTAATGGATGCAGGGCAACTTGTTTCAGATGAATTAATCATTGGTTTGGTGAAAGAGCGTATCGCTGCAGAAGATTGTGCAAAAGGTTTCCTGCTAGATGGTTTCCCGCGTACTATCCCTCAGGCCGATGCCATGAAAGCAGCCGGTGTGATTGTTGATTTTGTACTTGAATTTGATGTGCCGGATGAAGAGATTGTGAAACGTATGGCAGGGCGTCGTGTTCATCCGGGTTCTGGGCGTACTTACCACATCGTTTACAATCCGCCTAAAGAGGAAGGTAAAGATGATGTGACCGGTGATGATCTTGTTATTCGTCCCGATGACGAAGAAGCAACTGTGCGTAAGCGTTTAGATATCTACCACTCGCAAACCGAGCCGCTTGTTGCTTACTACAAAAATGAAGCTGAGCAGGGTAATGGTGCATATCATAAATTTGACGGTACTAAAGCTGTTGACCTGATCAGTGCTGAATTAGCTGCTATTCTTGGCTAATTGGTTTTATGAAATAAAAATGAGGGGCATCTAGCCCCTTTTTTCTCTCTTCGCTAAAGCAGAGTTGAATATGGGTAAAAAAAGTGCGGTTTTATTAGTTAATTTAGGCACACCTGCTTCGCCATCTAAAAAGAGTGTTGGCCAATTTTTACGTGAGTTTTTATCCGATAAGCGGGTTGTTGACCAGCCTCGCTGGTTTTGGCTACCATTATTAAATTTTGTAATTTTACCGGTTCGTACCCCCCGGGTGACCAAGCTTTATCAAAAGATCTGGTTTGAAAATGATTCCCCTTTGCGTTATTACACCGAAAAACAAAGTGCAAAACTTGCTTCTGCTTTAAAAGATGATCAGATTACCGTGGAATACGCTATGACTTACGGAGAGCCATCGATCCGTCAGCAGTTAAAAAAATTAACCCGGCAAGGGGTGACAGATCTAACCATATTACCCTTATATCCCCAGTATTCAGTTTCAACCACTGCGCCTATTTTTGATCAGTTAGGGGCTGCAGTTAAACAGCAGTTTAATTTTCCAGCTATTCATTTTATCCATGATTATCATGATCATCCCCTTTATATTCAAGCTTTAGCCAAATCGGTTAAAGCGCATTGGCAGGAGAAAGGCCAGGCTGAGCTGCTTATTTTTTCATTTCATGGTATCCCTAAGCGTTATGTTACCTTAGGCGATGTTTACCAGCAGCATGTCTTACGCACAGTTGAATTGGTGACCGCTGAACTTGGTTTAACTGAGCAGCAGTATCAACTCTGCTATCAATCCCGTGTTGGTCGAGAAGAGTGGTTAAAACCCTACCTTGACGCTTCTTTGCCTGAGATTGCCAAATCAGGCACCAAATCGGTGGATGTCATTAGTCCCGCATTTGCCTGTGATTGTCTGGAAACATTAGAGGAACTCTCTATTGAAAATAAAGCCCTGTTCCTGGCAAACGGCGGGCAACAATACCATTATATTCCATGCCTTAATGATAGCGATGAGCATATACAACTGCTGCAGGCTTTAGTCAAAAACAGATAATAGGTAGTGATGGCTTTAAGGAGAGGAGCTTGATGAGAAATAGTTTAATAGGCAGCTTAAGCATTCTTATTGTCGTACTTATGCTCAGTGCATGTTCAAGTTCAGCGCCTGTTGTTAGCGAACCTCCACCTTTAGAGAATAAAGCACAAGCAGAAAAGATTGATGAGCTGTCGGCAGAGGATATTCGGAGCCTTTTATTGGACAACGAATTCGATCTTTGGAAAGGCACTCCCTACCGTTTAGGCGGTGCAAATAAGCGCGGTATAGATTGCTCTGCATTAGTGCAGAAGATCTACCTCAGCAGCTTTAATATCAAATTACCCCGCACTACTTACCGGCAGGCTCAACAAGGCTATGCAGTTAAGAAAAACAGATTGCTGGTGGGAGATCTGGTCTTTTTTAAGACAAGTTTGCATGAAAGGCATGTGGGAATTTTTATTGGCGGTAACAAGTTTATCCATGCCTCAAGCAGCCAAGGGGTGAGGATCTCCAGATTAAATAATGCCTATTGGCGAACCAGATATTGGCAGTCACGCCGGATCATTGACCATCCTGTATAACTACCAGAGCAACCTTGCAGGTTAAAATCAATGATAAGATCCTTGTTTTATCCCACCACGCTACGCTTTTTTCTTTAAACAATAGCAAGCGCTCTTCCGAGGGGGGAAAACTGAGGGTGAGTATGATCCAGGTCAAATATCGATTCCGCTCAGTTTTAACTCATATTTTGATGAACAAACTGACTTTAGTGCTAGTCTTATTGATGGAAGCTAAATAGGGGAGACGATGATGAACTATGAGCATATTTTAATTGCTGTTAATTTAGCTAAAATAGATCCAGAGGTAATTGAAAGAGGTGTATCGATAGCAAAAGCGGTCAATGCTAGAGTTTCACTTATTCATGTAGACGTTAGCCATGTTGACAGCGTTGCGGTTTTGGATGAGGTTGATTCAGCAGATTCTATGCAGAAATCAAAAGAGGCATTAGAACGGCAGCTGCAAACATTAGCCAAAGACTCTGATTACCCTATCACAAATATACTCGTTGTCAGCGGTGGATTAAGTTACAAATTACAGGAAACAGTGAGAAAGATGGATGTTGACCTGCTGGTTTGCGGACACCATCATAATTTTTGGAGTCGTATTGTCTCTTCGGTTCGTGAACTGGTGGAGACCTCGCCGATCGACCTTTTAATTGTTCATCTGGATGAGTGAGTCAATTAAAACTGTGCAGTGGCTATTTATCTACAATCCTTCTTTTAGTTTTCAACCGGGTACTTATCCGCAAGCCACTGAAAGCGAATGCTTTGAGTGGCTTGCGGATAAGTGACAAAAGCATTAATCCGCGTACCAATAACCGCTATTCACTAAATGGGTAAATAAATTTAACGCATCTTTATCTTCGCTTAGCAACTCCAGCAGTTCACTGCCGACCTCATCCTGATCGCAGAGGTGGTGCCCCAATTGGATAAAACCTTCGCAGTCAAATTGCTCGCCATTAATAAAAAGTGATTGTGGCTGTTGCTCAAAATAGACCGCCCGTAATCCGCCCAATCTTACAAATTGTGCTCCTTCTTCAAACATCTCTATGACTTCGCGAGGGGTATGGGGCTGTTCCGGCTCTGCGATATCAAGACCATGCTTGGCTTCACTTATCATCTGGCCAAACCAGGGAATCAGCGTATCGGGCGTGGTACAATTAGCCAGCATAATGCGATGTATCTCATTCAGTTCCTGCTCTTCAATTTGTCCGGGTTTTTCACGCAATAGCATCTCCGGATCCGTATAGCGCAGTGCATCCGGATTTGTATCGATACAGTAATCGGTAAAGCTGCTGAGCAGATCATTTTGATCAGGGGCACGAAATCCGACGCTGTAATTGATTGATGTGGCAACAGCATAACCTTCATGCGGGTGGCCACTGGGAATATACAATATATCACCCGCTTCAAGTTCGGCATCGATAACCGCATCAAAAGCTTCACAGTGTTTAAGCGCACCGTTGGCAGCAAACTCCTGTACTGCGACTTTAGCACCAACACGCCAATGACGTTTGCCAACCCCTTGAATAATAAACACATCATAATTATCAATATGCGGGCCAACGCCACCTTTGGGGGTCGAGTAACTGACCATCAGATCGTCAATCCGCCAGTTAGGTAAAAAGCGGAAAGGGCGCACTAACTGCTGCGTGTCCTGATGCCAGTGATCGACAGCCTGCACCAGCAAGGTTGCCCCGTCATTTTCCAATCTCTCAAAGGTTTCAAACGGGCCGCTCTGTGCGTGCCATTGACCCTCTTCCTGGTAAACGAGACGACTCTCCAGCTCCTCCTCCATGGCTAATCCGGCGATTTCATCGGGCATGATCGGATCTTCAAAATCGACAAAACCTTGTCTGATAACCGTTGGTTTTTTCTGCCAGTAGGTGTCAAGAAAATCATTAATATCTAAATTGAGTTCGAACATAGTACCTCGCTAAAAAATAATGTGCTGATTGCTATTTTGGCTATCAGTATAGAGTAAACAAAAAAGGCAACCATCCGGTTGCCTCACAATTTGCTATTAATCATTTATAGAAACAGGTTATTGACTGTTTTTAGTAGTCCGCTAACTGATCCACTAAGTTTATTGCCTGGCCGATGTAATTAGCCGGTGTCATTGCCTTAAGCTCTGCTTTAACGATATCAGTAAGCTCAAGTGTATCGATAAATTCTGCCATACCAGGACCATCAACACGTTTGCCACGCGTTAATTCTTTCAGTTTTTCGTATGGTTTTTCAATACCGTAACGACGCATCACAGTTTGGATTGGCTCAGCTAAGACTTCCCAGTTTGCATCCAGATCCTTGAGCATGCTTTCTTCGTTCGCTTCCAACTTGCTGATACCTTTTAAGCTCGCCTCATAAGCGATAACAGAATAACCGATCGCAACACCTAGATTACGTAATACGGTTGAATCTGTTAGATCACGCTGCCAACGGGAAACGGGCAGTTTTGCTGCTAAGTGATCAAAGATAGCGTTTGCCAGACCCAAGTTACCTTCAGAGTTTTCAAAATCAATCGGGTTCACTTTATGCGGCATGGTTGAAGAGCCTATTTCACCGGCAATGGTTTTTTGTTTGAAATGGCCAAGGCAGATATAACCCCATACATCACGGTCAAAATCTAACAGTATGGTATTGAAACGTGCAATTGCATCAAATAACTCGGCAATGTAATCATGCGGTTCGATTTGCGTCGTGTACGGGTTAAATGTAATACCCAAACTGGTCACAAACTGTTCAGAAAATTCCTGCCAGTTCAGCTCCGGGTAGGCGCTCAGGTGGGCATTGTAGTTACCGACTGCACCGTTTGCTTTACCCAATATTTCCGTCGCGGCAATTTGTTTAACCTGACGTTGTAAACGTACTGCCACGTTCGCCATCTCTTTACCAAGTGTTGTTGGTGAAGCTGGCTGCCCATGTGTACGTGACATCATCGGCATAGTCTTGTATTCGATCGCTAGTACTTTAATCGCATCGACAATTTTGTTGCAGTAAGGAAGAATAACCTCCTTTTTAGCTGTTCCCAGCATTAATGCATGCGACAGGTTATTGATGTCTTCAGAAGTACAGGCAAAGTGTATGAATTCAGAAACTGCATTCAGCTCCGCAACATCCGCTACTTTTTCTTTTAAGAAGTATTCAACCGCTTTTACATCATGGTTAGTGGTTGCTTCGATTGCTTTAACACGTGCCGCATCTTCTTCACTGAAGTTAGCAACAATCGCATCCAGGTGCGCGTTAGCCGCATCAGAAAATGCAGGAACTTCTGCAATACCATCAGTTGCGGCTAGTTTTTGTAACCAGCGAACTTCAACTTGCACGCGGAATTTAATTAAGCCAAATTCACTGAAAATTGTGCGTAAAAGTTGGGTTTTGCTACCGTAACGGCCATCAACTGGCGATACAGCTGTTAGTCCTGAAAGTTCCATTTGTTGCTCCTATATTATGTAGTGCAGATTGAGAGGGGTTGCTAAAATTGTGTTTAAACACGGTGTAAATTTTGTTTTGTTTGGTAGATCATTGCCTTACGAGAAAAAATAAGGTGACGACGTTTACCGCCAAGCTGACGCCATAATACTGCGCCACGTACACCGGCTAATAATAGTGCGCGGATTTTATGTTGAGTTTGCGCTTGTTGCAAGCAGGAAGGGCTGCCATTGATTTGAATCTTGGGCCCCAGGGTGCTGATCAGATCTCTATAAATAGAATCCAGGTTACTCAGTACACTTGCGTCATTGATATCAAAATGTGCAAGCTGACGCTGCACTTGATTGATCCGCTGACTGAGCAGACTGAGTGTTGCTTTATTGTTGTTTAGTTTTTTTTCCAGGGTAAGCATGCCAATAATGTATTTGGTGATCTGCATGTTACGGTTATTACTGGCATTATCTAACTGTTCTAGCATGCTTCTAAAACCAACTTCAAGCGAGCCATAATCGCCATAGATCTCCAACGGCGTGTCACTTTCAACATGCATAATTGAACGCAGAGAAGCATCAAAAGCAGCCGCATCCGGGCATACACCTTTGGTGGCGACTTTATCAACAAGATAAGCTGCCTGACAGATTGCTGCAAAAGCGATACAACGAGATTCTATATTGTGAAATGACATAAGTTTTCTCTATTAAGTTGTTAATATTTAGAAGCTTCTATAAAAATTATTTTTGTAAATGCTGCTCGATGATTGCGCCACCCAGGCAAACTTCATTATCATAAAATACAGCAGATTGACCTGGTGTTACTGCGGCTTGTGGTTCATCGAAAATAACTTCCAGGGTATCGTCATCAAGCGGTTTAACAGTACAGGGGATATCCTGCTGGCGGTAACGGGTTTTTACTGTGCATCTGAAGGTTTCTTTTTTAGGGGTACGATCAACCCAGTCACACTGCTTGGCAATCAAACCATAGGAAAACAGAGCAGGGTGGTCCGCACCCTGGGCAACCAATAAGCGATTGTTCTCCATATCTTTGCCCACCACGTACCATGGATCTTCACTGGAGTTTTGTAAACCGCCAATACCTAAACCTTTGCGCTGACCAAGTGTGTGATACATCAAGCCCTGATGCTGACCAATCACTTCGCCTGTCGGCGTGACAATATCACCCGGCTGTGCCGGTAAGTATTCCTGTAAAAAGTCAGTGAATTTACGTTCGCCGATAAAACAGATACCGGTACTGTCTTTTTTATTATGGGTGATTAAATCCTGTTCCTCGGCAATCCGGCGAACGGCCGGCTTTTCCAGTTCGCCAACCGGGAACAGGGTTTTTGCAATTTGTTTTTCACCAATTGCATAAAGAAAATAACTTTGATCTTTATTATTATCTAAACCACGTAATAACTGCACGTGACCGTCGACTTCGCGGCGACGTACATAATGCCCCGTGGCAATATAATCGGCACCGAGATCTTCAGCTGCAAATTCTAAAAAGGCTTTAAACTTAATTTCTTTGTTGCACATGATATCCGGGTTCGGCGTTCGGCCCGCTTTGTATTCGGCAAGAAAATGCTCAAACACATTATCCCAGTATTCAGCTGCAAAATTGATGGTGTGCAGGGGAATACCTAATTTATCACAGACAGCTTGCGCATCCTTGAGATCCTGGGCTGCGGCACAATACTCATCGGTATCATCCTCTTCCCAGTTTTTCATAAATAGCCCTTCAACCTGATACCCCTGCTGCTGCAATAGATAGGCAGATACTGAGGAATCAACACCGCCGGACATTCCGACGATCACTTTAATTTGGCTATTGTCTGTCATAAAAAATTCTCCTACTAATTTGGAGCGAGATTTTAACAGAAATTAAGCAATAAAACAGGACGGATTGAAGCATAAATTATCCGCAGAAGAGGCAGGGATCGGTTTGTACATTTTATAAAAGCAGAGCAAGTATTATTTTTTGTGCGCAGGTAACAAAATACAATACTTGCTCCTGTGTGTTTATGGTATTTCTTATGCCAGGCGGACAATAGCCAAAGCGGCAATTGTCCCTGTTGTTCTTCGCCCGCTGCCTGGGTTTATTTGAGGATCTCGACAATCTCTCTTGATGCTTTAATTAACCTGACAACCCGGTCTTCAACGGCTATCGTCATTATCCCGTAGTCATCGACGGGCAGAAGCACTTCAGCACTATCATAGATTTCCTGATCAAGGCTTTCACCAACGGCCAGTTTTTTTTGCCAGCCGGCCGGCAGTTCACCTCCACGTGCGACCTTCTTTTGTAATCCTGGCGGAAGTGGTTTTTCTTTATCGGACTTTGCCTCTGCGACGCTAAGGCCAAACAAGAGAACAACCGCCAAAACGCTAGCCATTAATTTTTTCATCTTTACTATCTCAAATCATGGGAAAACATAAGCTCAATCAGCGGCATCTATTGGCCGGGAATGAGGCGAGATGCCCAGCATGGGCATAAAACAATGCACTGGAACTCCTTATCGCAAGAGCACCCTTTAATAAAACTGTGCTATTAAACGTTAACTGTTCATCAATGGCAAGGGGTTAGCCGGGCATCTTTCTGGATAAGAGCATAGGCAGATCAACTTGCTGTAATCAGATAAATAGCAGGAAATTAAACAATACATTTTAAATCAATAAATTACATTTAGCGGGAACTGTTGTTTTGAGCTTTGCTGGCTGCTGGTTGAGTGCGCCAGCCAGCAAAGCAATTTCTATTGTTGATTGCTCTGCATTTGGCAAATGCCGCTCACCAGGGCTAATGTGACTATCGCCAGCGCAATATCCAGTACATTGGAAATTTGCGATAAGAGATTCAGATTCATTAATTCAGCGAGTTCCTTTGCATCTGCAGATAAGCGAAAAATAGACTGGTTTAAAAGATTTGAACAAAGCCACAGCGCCCACCAGACAGGTAAAACTGCAGCTGTTTTGCCCCTAGACCATTGCAGAGGATTTTTACTGGCGAGCCAGATCTCTTTCATCGCCTGATAGGGTTTCCACAGGTTAAATAGCGGAATGAAGTAATAAGCAATAGACCAGGCGGGTGTGTAGCTGAGGTTCTGTGCGCCAAATTGACGGACATTATAATTAGCGCGATAAATCCACTGAAGGATCAATATAGCGGAAACAACAAAAGCAATAAGAGAAGCAATGCCAGTGCCTTGCAGCAATACAATGGTGATCTCACCATAGTCAAAAGCCGCTTGCAGCGAAGCATAAAGGCCTGCCTGGTAATCGGCCAATAAGCGATATTCTAGAAAGCTAAATATAATGGCTAAACTGGCAACTATGATCTGCGCATAAAGCACAACCCTAATCCACTTTGTCAGGTTGATTAAACTTTTAAATCCTTCTGCTCTGCTGGACAATTGCTCTTCTCCTTTTAATGGGGGGAAACCCCGAGATAAACCTGCCGAAGCAGGACTGCTCAAGTTCCCACAGCGGCGTGGGAACCTGTTTATACCAATTCCGCTAATTAGATGTTCTATTTAGGGACGGGGAAAATGGATGAAAGCAAGGCTTTGATTGCAGTAACTAGATGTTCTAATTGCAAAATCAATAACGAAGCTAGCATTTATTTTAACAAGCATAAATGAATGTAAAATTAATGGATTTGGTATTATTATAATTCGCTTAGGTATTGTTCCAGCTCGTTGCGCAATGGCAGGGCTGTCATCGCCCCTTTTTGCGTGGTTGCCAATGCACCGCAGCCGTTTGCCCATTGTACTGCTTTACGGATATGATCAATCTCACTCCAGTTATTACTCTGGGCAAGATAACTGATTAATCCGCCAACAAATGCATCGCCGGCACCGGTTGTATCGATTGGTTTTACCGCTTTTCCGGCAATCAGCTGTTGTTCACCTTTGCTTATTACCAACGCCCCTTTGGCGCCTTG